>JAUPLS010000026.1 GCA_030836805.1 Campylobacterota bacterium
AAATTTATGATACAATTTTAGGAATTACCTGATGCTGACACAGAATCTTGAACACTACCTTAGGTTAAGATGAAATTTTTATTTAAGAGTTTCTAAAACTTTGTCAATACAATAATTCAATTTTTTATTTATTTCAAAATCCCAAAATCTAAGAACTGTCCAGCCAAGTTCATTTAGTTGGAAGTTTATAGATTTATCACGTGCTATATTTTTTTCTATTTTTGCAATCCAATAAGATCTATTTGAGCTGATTCTTTGCTTTTTTTCTTCCCAATTGTATCCATGCCAAAATGTACCGTCAATAAATATTGCAACTTTATGTTTTACAATTGCTATATCTGGCGCACCAGGTATTTTTTTATAATTAATTCTGTATCTAATTCCATGTGACCAAAGCATTTTTCGAAATATAATTTCTGGCTTAGTGTTTTTGCTTTTAATTTTTTTCATATGGATAGACCGATTTTTTGTCGTTTGAAACCCATGTTTTGTAGTAATAATGTTTGAGGGCATATGCTATTTTACAATAAAAAAATATTAATTGTCGATGGCAAAGCGATAAAGAGTCTCATAAATAAAAGCCTTTTTGTGATTATACATTACATTGCGACATATTTCTATACCTATTGTCTGCTTTTGGGTATGATATTACTAAAGTAAATCTACAACGGGATTTAAGAATGACCAATAAAACTACCATAAAATGCCCAAATTGCGGTACCGAAATAGATATCAATGAAGCCTTGTATCATCAGCTAGAAAGCAAACACCGCCAAGAGTGGCTAGCTGAAAAAAAGAAACAAGAAGCCGAAATAGAAGCCAAACGCAAAGAGTATAAAACACACCTAGATACACTCAAAGCCCAAGAAGAAGCTTTGGCTGAACAAAAAGAACGCTTTGAAGATAGTGTCCGTAAAGCTACCAGCGAACAGCTTAGGGTCGAAAAATTAAAACTTACAGAGAGTCTAAAAGCAGAGATCCTGGCCGAACAAAGCGGGGCTTTGGAGAGTATGCGCAAAGAGCTGGCGGCCAAATCCGAACAGGTCAAAGAGCTAAACAATAGCAAAATAGAGATAGAACGACTCAAGAGAGAAAAAGAGGAGATGGAGTCGTCTATCAAACTAAAAATAGAACAAGAGATGAGCGAAAAGCTCAAAGCCGAGAGAGAAAAGATAGTCAAATTGATAGCAGATGAAAATGAACTCAAACTCAAGGAAAAAGACAAGCAGCTAGAAGATCAAAAGCGACTCATCGAAGAGATGAAACGAAAAGCAGACCAAGGAAGCATGCAGCTCCAAGGAGAGGTTCAGGAGCTTGCCATTGAAGAGTGGCTTGCTGTGCAGTTCCCTTTTGATAATATCTCCGAAGTCAAAAAAGGAGCATTTGGAGCGGACTGTGTGCAGACAATCCATACACGCGAACTGCAAAATTGCGGGATTATCTGCTATGAGAGCAAAAATACGAAAGCCTGGAGTGCGGATTGGATCAATAAGCTCAAGCAGGATATGCTCAAGTCCGGCGCAGATATAGGAGTGCTTGTCACCTCTATACTTCCAAAGGAGATGGACAGAATGGGGTTTATAGAGGGGGTATGGGTTTGCACATTGGAGGAGTTCAAAGGAAGCGTCTCTCTTTTGCGAGAGAGTTTGATACGTGTACACCGGACCCTACAAAAAGAAGAGAACAAGTCTGATAAGATGACGCTGCTTTATGGCTATCTTACCAGCAATGAGTTCAATATGCAACTCAAAGCGATAGTGGACGGCTTTATGCAGATGCAAGAGGAGCTGGAGCGGGAGAAGCGTTCTTTGATGGCAAGCTGGAAGCGGCGCCAAAAACTTATTGACGGAGTTCTTGCCCATACGACTGAAATGTATGGCTCATTGCAGGGAATTGCGGGAAACGCCATAGGGCATATCACAGCATTGGAGTTGCCTTATTTGGCCGAAGATGAAGAAATTTGATACAATAAGACAAAAAAGGTTTGTAAATGCAAAATTCACAAAATAGTAGGCCGCCAAAGCCAAGTTTTGAAAGAGTACTTTATACGATTTTATATTTGATCCTGGTTCGATTTATTTCTATGGTTCTTTTTGTTATCACTATTACCCAATTTATCTATAGCTGGATAGGGAGTGAGCCCAACAAACAGCTTTTGCAGTTTACGGGCAATTTGTCTGAATACGCAAAAGAGCTTGTTTTATATATTAGTTTCAATAGTGATGAGAAACCGTGGCCGTCAGGAGAGTGGCCGACGGTGTAGAGCCGGCTGCTGTAGAACATGCAATATTATGATGATAAACAGAACAAAAATGCGGTTGAAGTAATTTTTTTCATTTTTCAAATAGGTATGTTTCTTATCGTGTATGGATTTGTTTATACTTCTTTTGTGGCGGTAAAACTTGCGGTACAAAAGTTTGATCTGACTTTCATGGCATATTTTCCTGTTGTACTCGTTTCGGTACTTTATGCAGGGGTGTTGTATGGAACCAGAAAAATGTTTCGATCTCAAAAAAGAATACATGCTGTTGCGTGGATGATGGGGTGGGCCTGTGTAGGGATTGCAGGGCTGTATTTTTATCTCTCTCAGTTAATGGGGGTATAATTTTAAAAAACAAAACAAAAGAGACCTCCTTGATACGATTCTTTCCTTCTGCGCATCAAAAGATACTTAGGCTTTCCATCCCTGCAGCGATTAATTCATTGCTCGATATGCTTCAAGTCATTACCGATCTTATCATGGTGGGCCGGCTCTCTGCTTTTGCCGTAGCGGCTGTTGGGCTTGGACTCCAGTCAATGATGTTTGTTTTTGCGATCCTGACATTGTTGCATGTGGGAACCAGTGCCATTTTATCGAGGTTTATTGGCGGAGGGCAGATCAAACGTGCTTCTATGGGCCTTTCTACATTGCTTGCGTTTGCACTATTTTTGAGTTTACCTGTAAGTACGCTATGGTATTTTTTCTCTGCCCAGATCTATGTCTGGTTTGATACTGATCCAGGCGTAATAGCCTTGGGTGTATCTTATGTGCAGGTATTAACTTTTATGATGCCTTTTGTTTTTATAAAGCTGGTTTTTGTCTCTGCACTCAATGCTGCAGGTGACACCAGCACACCGATGAAGATCAAGATCATCTCAATTGTACTCAATATCATGCTTAATTACCTTTTGATCTTCGGAAACCATGGGTTTCCAGAGCTCGGCGTGACGGGTGCGGCAGTGGGGACGGTAATTGTCAACATGTTAGAGATGGCCGTATATGTTTACTTGTATTTGCGCCGAAAAACGCTTTTTGTACCTGTCTGGCACTATTCTGCATCATTGCTTGCGCGTGCGCTCAAAGTCGGAATACCTGCGGCTATCGAACGCTCCCTAACCTTTGGAAGCATGATGCTTTTCTCGGCCATTGTTGCACATTATGGCACAGAAGCATTGGCAGGATATCAGATAGGATTGAGGGTGGAAGGATTGGCTTTTATGCCCGGAATCGGGTTTACTATTGCTGCGATGGTTTTGATGGGACAGGGATTGGGAGCTAAAAAACCGGAACAAGCAAGAGAAGATGTGTTGCTTGTGCTCAAGTATACTGTAGGGCTTATGTTTTTTCTTTCATTTTTTATGATTTTTGTCCCCGAGAAGATTGTCTGGCTTTTTACTGACGATGCACAGACCATTCAAGAGGCAAGTCTCTATTTACGTATCGTTGGGTTTTCGCAGATCCCTTTGGCGTTTAGCTTTGTGCTGTCAGGAGCCATTAGAGGCGCAGGAGATGCCAAGCAGACCCTCAGGATCAATCTTGTTTCGCTTTGGTTTGTTCGTATTCTTCCTGCATTTGTGCTTTCTTGGTATTTTGAATCGATCTTGCTGGTTTATGTGGCGATGATATCCGACACATTTGTTAAAGCAATATGGCTTTGGATTGTTTTTGAAAAAGGAAAATGGCAGCAAACAAAAGTTTAAGGTATTTTTCGAATGTCAATAAAACTTCCGCTTTCATATTTCAAGAGTTCATCAAACGTATTGACGAGCAATTTTGCCGCATCCTCGGCCTTTTGGATCGGCCCATTTTTGAGGCGTTCCACCGAAGGAAATTCTTTTGCATCCACATGATCGATAATTTGATGGATCATAGGAGTATCAATGACGCCTGGGGCAAGCGCAGCAAAGTGAATCTGAGGGACTTCTTTGGCATAAATATTTACAAGCATATTCAGGGCAGCCTTTGAAAGGGCATAGGCGCCCCATCCTTTAGAACCATGAACTCCTGCGCCTGAACTGATACCTACGATCTGTTTGACGGTTGCATTCTCTATGAGCGTGTCAATAAGCTCTTTGTTCGCCCACACATTAAGTTCCATGACACGCTTGATCTCTTCAAGGTTGGTTTGCTGGAGTATTTTGATTTCGCCCAGTATCCCTGCGTTAAGAATAACGATATCAAAAGTGTGTCCTTTGATAAAAGCCTTAAGGCTTTCTTTAAGCATAAATGTCTCGTTGAGATCATAGGGAAAAAAGAAAAATAAAGAGGAATGGTCAAATGCTTTAGGAAATGTTCTTCCTATTGCATAGACCTTGTCCCCCTTCTCAAGATATGTTTGAGCCAATGCTTTTCCAAGCCCAGATCCTACTCCCGTTATAAGTATATTTCTCATGACCCAATCCTTTAATGTGTGCTTTATATTTTGGCTTATGTTATAATTATACTAAAAAGAGTAATGATGAGCAAAACAATTGATGAAAGAATCGAACGTATTTACAAGATGGCAAAAGAGCATTATGGCGAAGTGCGTTTTGTGGGGATCAAACTTCACACCAAGATCGGCTGGATAGCCAAAATCCAGTTTGATGAATTTGAGTCACTTATTGCAGAAGGCGAAACTGCTGCAGAGGCACTTAGAAATTTACGCAAACGCCTTAAAAAAATTATTGATCGCTATAATATGGTGTAATTGTTTCGTAAAATCAACAAAGAATTAAAAATTAATAGAAGCGTTACTTAAAGCGCATGTATGGGAGAGGATAAGATTTGAAGAAAAATATAATACTTATAGGTTTTATGGGAGTAGGCAAAGGAACGGCTGCACGTGCTTTTGCAAAAAAATATGGCACATATATTATTGATACAGACGATCTTATAGAATCCAAAGAAAACAAAGAGATCAAAAAAATATTTGAAAAAGAAGGTGAAGCCTATTTCCGAGCGCAAGAGCAGGCAACAGCTGACTGGATAGAAAAGTGCGTCGATGAGACTCTTGTTAGTTGCGGCGGCGGGTTTTACAAGGTAAACAACCTTAAGGCGCTGGGCACAGTTGTTTTGCTGGATGCTTCGTTTGAATGGATACTTAAGCGTCTTAAAAATGCCAAAAATGCCAAAGCCAAACTCGCTAAAAGGCCTTTGTTTTCCAAAGAAAAAGAAGCAAAAAAACTTTATAAAGAGCGTGAAAAAGCTTATAGGGAAGTGGCAGATGTTGTTGTGCAGGTCTCAGATAAAAATTTAGATGAAATTATTGATGAGATAGCCAGTAAATGCAAAGCAATCAACGGCCAATAATCCCAACTTGCATTTTTAGGGTTGGATACTATTTTTGTTGGTTTTAATAATTCGCTGGCCATGGATTGTGTCTTATATTAATAAAACAAAAACACTATATTCCCATAAATACAAACAAAAAGGTGTTTAATCTTTGCATTTATGCTAAAATATTTTGATTTTTTACAGCTTGGAGCAATAAAGTTTGATGGAATGGCTTGCAATTTTTATCGGCGGCGGGATCGGGAGTGTTGCCCGCTATGCAACGGGGTTGGGATGTGCTTCAATGTGTGGCAAAAGTTTCCCCTATGGTACTCTTGCCGTGAATACTGCCGGGTCATTTCTGATTCTCTTTTTTATGACGCTCGCTCTTGAGAGGTTGACAATCACGCCAACCATGAGGCTGCTGATTGTCACCGGGTTTCTTGGCGGATTTACGACATTTAGCTCATTTACTTTTGAAACACTCACTCTTGCAATGGCCGGAGAGGGAGGTAAAGCGCTCCTTAATCTGCTTGCAACGGTTGTTCTTGGATTTGCCGCCGGAGTCGTCGGAATCGCTGTTGCAAGAATGCTTTAGAATAAAAAGGAAGGATAAAATGGATTTTGTCAAAGGATTGCGCCTCACCATCTTTACGGCCGAAGATTACAAATACGAAGGAAATATTCTATTCCGCCAGATCGTTGATCGTCTTTATGGTGCGTCAATCAGTGGAGTAACCGTAGTGCGGGGGATCATGGGATATGGAAGTTCAAAACAGATGCGTCAGGTTCGTCTGGCAGATTTGTTTGAAGGGTTGCCGATTATCATCGATGCGGTCGATACCAAAGAGACCATTGAGGGATTTGTTGTTGAGCATAGTGAACTTTTAATCCACTGCACCGTTACTACTTCACCTGTCGAATTGTGGCGATAAAAACCAATAATGTATAAGATTTTTTGAAAATATCGCAAAGCGGCTGAAGCAAAAAGTTTTGCTTTTAGGCTGCTCTAAAAAAAGCGGAAGGCAATATGCATTAAGAAATAGATATCAAGGCTGTTGCTTGTGTACCAAGAAATACAATCCCTTGCGGCCTATGGTAAGGAGCCCAAAAATAAGCATTGTGCTTATCATGCAATACAAAGCTTGTTCCATGAAAGGGGGCGGTTGATGAGGAAAGAATAAAGAGGATAAAGCCCCACACTCCGGCTGTCCCTCTCCCTAATCCCCCTTTTGTCCATACGATCATCATGTATATGGTATTCGTTTCCATAGAGTTATTTTATCCTAATTGGATATAATTTTATCAATTAAAACCAAAGAGTATCAATGCAAAGATTTGAAACCTATTTGAAAGAAAATTTGCCACAAGTGCCAAGCTTTCACCCTATGTATGAAGAAGCATTGGGTGCGATGCTTGAGGCAGGAGGCAAACGATTTCGTCCTATGCTGCTGCTTAGCATTGTTGAAGCGTATGAGCCCATGCTTTACCGTTCCGCATTGCCCGTAGCACTCTCTTTGGAAATGTTTCATACCTATTCTTTGATTCATGATGATCTTCCGGCAATGGATAATGCTGATTTGCGTCGCGGACATGTTACTTTGCACAAACGCTATGATGAAACAACGGCCATACTCGTAGGCGATGCACTTAACACGGATGCTTTCTATCTTATCGCCAAAGCACCGCTGCGTGAAGATGTGAAAATCAAGCTGGTTGAATTGCTTGCGCGTGATGGAGGAAGCAGGGGTATGGTTTTGGGGCAAGCCATAGACTGCTATTTTGAAAACAAACCGTTAGAGATCGAACAGGTTAAACTTCTGCATACCAACAAAACCGCAAAACTTATAGCTGCAAGTTTGCAAATGGGTGCAGTAATCGTGCGTCTTGAAAAGAGAGTACAAGAGGAGCTTTATGCTTTCGGGATAGATTTGGGATTACTTTTTCAGATACAAGACGATATTATTGATGAGACGCAAAATGAAGAACAGGCGGGGAAAACAACAGGAAATGACAGTGCCAAAAATAGCTTTGTAAATCTTTTGGGGTTAGAGGAGAGTATAGCCCAAGCCGATATGTTGGCAAAAGATTTGCAAAGACGATTTGAAGCCTTTGATGAAA
>JAUPLS010000027.1 GCA_030836805.1 Campylobacterota bacterium
ATATAGGTCTTTTTTAGCGCCTTTGTCTGTGCAAGCTTTTGACTTATAGGCGAAGAGGAAGGGGAAAAACCATATTTTTCCTGAGGAGTTGCGCTCTTATTGTTGGCGCATCCACTCAACAAGATCATACTCGCAATACCCGCTGCCATTATTTTTTTTTTCATCTGTGTCTATACCTCTTTTTAATAATTGTGCATTTCGCCAGGAAATGCTCTGGATTTAACCTCATCGCGATAAGCTTGTACTCCCTCACGAATATATTTTGCGCCTTCAAAATATTGTTTGACAAATTTGGGTTTAAATGCTTCAAAGAAACCAAACATATCACTCCATACAAGAACCTGTCCATCGGTATCGTTGCCTGCCCCTATCCCTATAGTCGGAATGGATACCGCTTCAGTGACAGCACGTGCTGCCTGGCTTTTTACCCCTTCAACCACAAGGGCAAAGGCTCCCGCTCTCTCCAATGCTTTTGCATCTTCAACAAGTCTGTCGATATCTGCCTGGTCTTTGCCGCGCACTCTGTATCCGCCCTCACTGCGGACAAATTGCGGCATCAATCCGATATGGCCCAAAACAGCAATCGAGTTTTGTGTCAATGCTTTCACAATATGCTCCCGCTCTTTGCCTCCCTCTATCTTTACCGCCTGAGCATCGGTCTGCTGGTAGATTCTGGTTGCATTAGCCAGGGCCTGCTCTTGTGTTGCATAAGAACCAAAAGGCATATCAACCACAACAAGCGATGATTTTGCTCCATTGCATACTGCCTGCGTATGGTAGATCATCTGCTCCATCGTTGCCGAAAGCGTATCTGCTTTTCCCATAAAACTCATATTGAGGCTGTCGCCGACAAGAATCATCTCAACTTCGCCGTCAAACAGCTTCGCAAAAAGCGCATCATACGCCGTCATCATGACGATAGGTTCCACCCCTTTCATTTTTACTATGGCACCTAGTGACACCTTTTTACCTATGTTTGGTGTATGAATACTCATCATTTTCCTATTGGGTATATTTTTACTCATTTTATCATATAATAACAAAAATTATTGAGACAAGAGTATACATTGAAAAAATTAGTTGCATACATTACTACAGGTTATCCCTCTTTAGAATTTACCGTGGATGTGGCGCTGGCGCTGGCAGAAGCAGGCGTGGATACCTTAGAGCTTGGTATGCCGTTTTCAGACCCCGTTGCAGACGGTCCGGTCATCGAAAAGGCAAATCTTCTGGCATTGCAAAACGGATTCAAACTCGATCAGCTTTTCGAAATATCTGTTCAAATAGCTCCCCATATCGATACATTATGGATGGGATATTTCAATCCGTTTTACCACAGGGGCATGGAGACTTTCATTGCTCAGGCACAACGCTCAGGCGTCAATGGCTTCATTATCCCCGATCTACCCTTTGAAGAGGCGGCACCTTACAAAAAACAGATAGAGGCCGCGGGGTTAAACCTTATTGATTTCATCGCCCCCACAGACTCCAAAGAGCGCATTGAAAAGATTGTCACCCAAGCGCGTAAATTTATCTATCTTGTCGCCTACGCCGGGATCACGGGTGCAGGAAAAAGTGAAGATTTGCAAAGCATTATCGCACAGATCAAAAGTTTTACGAACACACCCGTGTATGTAGGATTTGGGGTAGATGAGCATACTGCCAAAGAGAAAGCCAGAGGTGCTGATGGTGTAATAGTGGGATCTGCATTTGTCAAGATTTTACTTGACAAAAACTTAAGCGATACGCAAAAAATAGACAAAATCTCTGCTTTAGCCAAAGAGATCAAGGCAAAGATCAACGAATAAAATAATGGGGGCTAATGCCCTGCGCCCATCATTTTTTCTATCTCCTCCGGTTTATCATGGATACCAAAACGGTCAATGATCGTTTGGGTCGCTTCATTTTGCCCGACAACCTCTACATTTTTACCCGTATTGCGAAGTTTAATCACCGCTTTATCAAGTGCATACACGGCTGAAATGTCCCAAAAATGTGCATGCGTCACATCAATAACAACCCGCTTTACCTCTTCTTTGTAGTCAAATGCATCGGCAAACCGGTCTGCCGAGTTAAAGAAAATCTGTCCGACAAATTTGTAAATTCGCGCATCCCTCTCCTTCTCATACGACTTGCCCCAATACATCAGGTGGCTGATTTTGTTCGCAAAAAAGAGCGATGCAAGCAACACGCCGCTAAAGACGCCCAGGGCAAGATTGTGGGTCGAAAGACGCCCGCGGCCGCCTGATTTGATATTGATAACCGATTGTCCAATCATCGCACATCCGGCCATACCTCCCATACAGCCACTGGCAATATTGGCAAGCCCCTGCCCTTTGGCCTCGCGATTCTTAATGGTTTTCTTTTGTGCTTTAAATCAAAGAGTGCAAATACTTAAAAAGCTGCAATGAAAAAAGCGCAAAGACGATCCCGTACCCCACGAGAGCCGCGCTGAGTTTTGGAGCAAATCCGGCATTGATGGCCAAAGCACCGGCTGTGACCATGGGAGGCATGGCAGACTCAAGGAGCGTGGTGAGAGCCACCTCATCAACAAACCCGAAAATTTTAAAAATGATCAACACAACAAAGGGGATCAAAAACAATTTGATCCCCATAGCTTTAAAAAATATATCTTTTTGGCCATCAAGCTTCAGCCGCATCGAAAATCCGACGCTAACGATCGCCAAAGGAACCAGTGTTTTAGAAAGAAGTTCAAGATAAGGCAAAACAGAAGAGGAGAAATCTCCGACGATAAAAGCGATAAACAAAAATATAAAAGGAGGAAATGTAACTATTTTTTTAATGATGTGTTTTGCGCTCACCGAGCTGCCGCTAAAATATGCGATAATAAAAGCCCCGTACGTCGTAAGCAGTACAAAACTTCCAAACTGATCATACACGATACCGTACTGTATGGAATTTGCCCCTACAAGCGCTTCAAGAATGGGAAAACCAAAAAACGAGGTATTGCCCAAAGGCAGAAGCAAAAGCAGCGCTGCTTTTGTGTTTCTATCTTCATTCCTAAAAAACAGATAAACAAAAATCAACGATAAAAAAAGTACCGCATAAGGCACTATAATGGGTAATATCAATGAGCTGCTAAAGTTAATTTTCGGCACCTGAAGCAAGATAGTGGCAGGAAAAGAAATATAGATAATAAAAAGAGTGAGGCTCTGTGAAAAGTTTTGAGGAAAGTTGAAAAATTTCAAACTATACCCCGCCGACAACAAAAAAAGTATAAAAAATATCTGTTCCATCATCCCGACCAAAAAATAAATTAAACCGGAATTCTACATGAATTAGTTGATATTTATATAAGTTTATTCCGTTCTTTAGCCTATTTTGTAAAATAGTTGAAAATTTATCATAATAGTTAATGTCAATAAGATTTCAAACATAAACAAACTATTTATTTTTTATTTTTTTAAAAAATAACCAAAAGTAACAAAAATATGTATTTTTTTTAAGTCTTTTATACTCTAAAAATGTGTTATACTCTTCGTCATTTTTAAATTTAAGGAGAGAAATATGCCATACGTAAAAGAAGTCTTTGACTATCTTAGAAGAACGAGTCCATCCCAAAATGAGTTTTATCAAGCAGCAGAAGAAGTACTAGAATCGCTAAGACCTTTGATGGAGAAATACCCAAAATACAGACAACATAAAATCATAGAGAGAATTGTTGAACCCGAAAGACAAATCCTCTTTAGAGTAAACTGGGTTGACGACAAAGGCGAAATTCAAGTCAACAAAGGCTTTAGAATAGAATTTAACTCAGCTCTTGGGCCATACAAAGGCGGTTTAAGGTTTCATCCGAGCGTAAACGCAGGTGTTATCAAATTTTTAGGGTTTGAACAGATTTTCAAAAACGCATTGACAGGTTTGCAAATCGGCGGAGGAAAAGGCGGAAGCGACTTTAACCCCAAAGGCAAATCCGACAACGAAATCATGAGATTTTGCCAAGCATTTATGAGCGAACTCTATAGACATATCGGAGCGCATACGGATGTTCCCGCCGGCGATATCGGTGTTGGCGGAAGAGAAATCGGCTATATGTTTGGTATGTATAAAAAATTGGCCAACAAATATGAGGGTGTGCTTACCGGAAAATCACTCAAATGGGGCGGATCACTTGCAAGAACCGAAGCTACGGGATACGGGGCTGTCTATTTTGCCCAGTATATGCTTGAAGATAGAGGAGAAAGCCTTGAGGGCAAAAGATGCGTCGTGTCAGGGTCCGGAAATGTGGCTATCTATACGATCGAGAAACTTTACCAACTTGGTGCGCTTCCTGTCACCTGTAGCGATTCAAACGGTATGATCTATGATGAAAACGGTATTGATCTTGAACTCCTAAAAGAATTAAAAGAAGTCAAAAGAGTAAGATTAAGTGAATACATAACGCATAGGCCGACTGCTAAATACACTCCGATTGAAGAGTATCCTAAGGGCTGCAACGGTATCTATACTGTTCCATGTTTTGCGGCATTCCCAAGCGCAACACAAAATGAACTCAACCTAACCGACGCTAGAAACCTTCTTGCTAACGGTTGTATCTGCGTAAGCGAAGGTGCCAATATGCCATCAACCCTTGAGGCGGTTCACGCATTTATCGATGCAAAAATCTGCTACGGTCCGGGTAAAGCTGCAAATGCGGGCGGTGTTGCGACAAGCCAGCTAGAGATGGCACAAAATGCTTCTATGGTAAGCTGGACTTTTGAAGAAGTTGATGCAAAATTAGCTCAAATTATGAAAAATATCTATACAAATGCCAAAGAAACCGCCACAGAATTTGGTGAACCTACCAACTTGGTTTTAGGTGCAAATATTGCCGGATTTAGAAAAGTAGCTGATGCCATGATCGAGCAAGGATTGGTGTAATTTATCCATTCTGAAAACAAGAAAACTTCATAAACAAAGTAATTACCCCTTCCTCTTTCTGGAGGAAGGATTGGTTGCAAAAAATTAATCGAATGTTGATATATAAAATAGTTTGATCCGGAAACAAGTATTAACATTCAACATCAAAAAATCCGATCCATTATTTGCCTTTCAGCCGCACTTTCACCACCACCCTTTCCCATGGCGGTTTTTCATAATCATAGGCATGAATCACAGCTTCCAAAAATACCCCTTGATCCATCAGCAATGAAAGGATTTTATTTTCGTGCCGAGGAAGATATCCTGCTTTGATACCGCGAATATACACGGCGATTGCTTTGGGGTCATGAGGATTTTTAGTTTCTCTTCTAAGTGTTACAGGTTCGCCTTTCAACAGTGCAACATATGCAGCCTCGCAGTACTGTAATCCTGCGACCCTAAAGGTGCCCAAGCTTAGGCGTTTGGTATCCTGCTTGAGAAAGAAAAGTGATGCCAAAAATATGCTTTTTAAGGATCGAAAAAAATTTCTTATCATTAAATCTCTTTTTGCAATTTGGTTTTGCAGATAGCGTAAAAAATTATATCATTTTTGTTGCAGGATTGTTTAAAGAAAACTGTTTGCAAAAAGGTAAACAAAAAAACCAAAATAAATTAGAGTATAATACTCCCCAATCAATTCCCTTAAAGGCGTGCATTTTATGGAACATTTCATCTGGAATACCGACCCCGATATCTTCACCTTGGGATCTTTACAGTTGCGTTGGTATGGCGTACTTTTTGTGGGATCGTTTTTTGTGGGCCTAATGATCATGAAATGGATCTATAAGCGTGAGGCAAAAGACTCCTTGGCCCTGGACAATCTGCTTCTTTATGCGTTGGCCGGTGCTGTCATCGGGGCGCGTTTGGCGCATTGTTTTTTTTATGAGCCTGACTTTTATCTCTCTCATCCTCTTGAAATACTCAAGGTATGGGAAGGCGGGCTTGCCAGCCATGGAGGGCTTGCGGGCGTACTTGTCTCGTTTTACTTCTTCTCTAAACGCTACAACACCTCCTATATATGGCTGCTTTCGCGTGTTGCGATACCGGGGGCATTGACGGCAATGTTTGTGCGTATCGGAAATTTTTTCAATTCTGAAATCCTTGGGCTGCCCAGTGAGGCTCCGTGGGCAGTCATCTTTGCACGCGTGGATATGATTCCCCGTCACCCTGTCCAGCTGTATGAGGCAATCAGCTACCTTATCATTTTTTTGATATTGCTAAGCATCTATAAAAGGGTAAGCCCTTTCTTTGCCACAAAGATCCTGCCGGGCATCTTCTTGGTTTTGCTGTTTACAGCGCGATTTTTTCTTGAATACACCAAAACACGCCAAGAAGACTATATCATCGATCTGCCTTTCACCGCAGGGCAAATGCTGAGCATTCCCTATATCATTGCAGGTGCAGTCTGGATCGCTTGGGCATTAAGATCTTCCAGGAAAAAAAGTGCATGACTGCTCCTCATCTGCCCGCCTATACCCTGGGCATCGACATTGGCTCCACGACAGTCAAATATGTACTGTGCGATGAAGCTTTCAGGATCATTGCCAAAGCTTACACCCCCCACAATACCAAACAAGCCTCCACTCTCCTTGCGCTGTTAGAAGAGCTTTCTCAAATCTCCCCGCAAGCCTATGAAGCCATAGAAAAAGTCTATATCACCGGCTCAGGCGCAAGCCGCATCGCCCCCACACTCAATGCACGGTTTGTCCAAGAGGTCAACGCAGTGGTCTTAGCCGTAGAACATCTGCATCCGGAGGTCAACGCTGTCGTTGAACTGGGGGGACAGGATGCCAAGATTATCCATTTTAAAGAGGGAGAGAACGGACAGAAAACCGTACTGACTTCCATGAATGACAAATGCGCCTCCGGAACAGGCGCCACCATCGAGAAGTGCACTATGAAAGTAGGTATGGAGACAGAAGAGCTGCAAAAGCTCTCTTTTGATCCGGCCAAGCTGCATCATGTTGCTGCCAAATGTGGGGTATTTGCCGAAACAGATATCGTCAACCTGGTGAAAAATTCCATCCCTCCGCATGAAATCATGAATTCTCTTGCCGATGCCATCGTGATGCAAAACCTTACCGTACTCACAAGAGGCAACACGCTGATGCCCAAAGTCTTGCTTCTGGGCGGCCCCAATACTTATCTTCCTTTTTTGCAGCAATGCTGGCGCAAACGCATCAGTGAACTTTGGGACGAAAGAGGGATAACCTATGACAGAAAAGCACTTGAAGCGATTATCATCGTTCCTGAAAATGCCCAATATTATGCCGCTTTGGGTGCAGTCATTTTTGGGGAAGGAGAATCCAATCATGACAGAACTTTTGGGGGGCTTACCGTGCTCAAAACCCTTGTCGACACAGGAGGCAAAGAGGCAAATGTACGCACCGACGCACCGCTTTGCCGCTCTGCAGAGGAACTGGAAACTTTCAAAAAAACTTATGCTATTCCTGAGTTTGCTCCCGTAAAACTTACCAAAAAGACAACCTGCTACCTGGGCATAGACGGCGGCTCAACCAGCTCCAAAGCAGTCTTGGTGGATGAAGAAGGAAAGCTTCTTCTGAAAGTCTATCAACTTTCCAGAGGCAATCCCATACAAGATACGCTGGAGCTTTTGGGGCAAATTAGAGCATGTGACCCCCATTGTTTTTACGGCATCAAAGGTTTGGGGGTGACAGGATATGCAGCCGACGTGCTTGAGGGTGCATTAAAAGCCGATGCCAATATCGTAGAAACCATTGCACACATGAAAAGTGCCCAAGCGGTCTTTGGAAAAGGCATTGATGTGATCTGCGATATCGGAGGACAGGATATCAAAGTGCTGTTCATGGAAAACGGCATGATGAAAAACTTTCGTCTCTCCAACCAGTGCAGTGCAGGAAACGGGACCCTGCTTCAAAGCATGGCAAAACAGTTTGGTGTTTCCGTCGAAGGTTTTGCCGATGTCGCTTTTGCTGCAACCCAATCACCAAAATTTAACTATGGGTGTGCGGTCTTCCTGGATACAGACAGGGTCAACTTCCAAAAGGAAGGGTATACCAAAGAAGAACTTTTTGCAGGTATCGCCAAAGTCTTGCCCAAAAATGTTTGGCAATATGTCGTACAAGCACAAAACCTCTCCGTGCTGGGGAAACACTTTGTGCTTCAAGGTGGAACCCAATACAATCAGGCCGCGCTTAAAGCGCAGGTGGACTACATCAAAAATGCTGCGCCCCATGCCAAAGTCGATGTCCATCCCTATCCTGGCGAAGCAGGTGCATTTGGGGCAGCCATAGAAGCGTGTCATACTGTACAGGAACGGGGGTATGCCACTTTTGTCGGTTTAGAGGAGGCTTTAAAGCTGACCTATACTTCACGTACCGATGAGAGTACAAGGTGTCATTTTTGCTCCATCAACTGTTCGCGTACTTTTATCGATACCCAAACCCCAAGCTCTCACAGTGTCCGTTATATTGCAGGATTTGCATGTGAAAATGGCACCGCAGAGTCTGCACAGGCGCTTCAAACGATCAAAAATCAAAGAAAAGAGCTGCAAACCAAAGTGCCAAATCTTGTCAAAAAAGAGTCTCATGCGCTTTTTGCGCCAACCTATACACTTGATCCCAAACCCACCGTAAATGATACCCTGTGCGAACAGCAAGTCAAAGTCACGCTCAAAGGATGGGGGCCGACCTTTCATAAAACGATCACAAGGGCATTCTCAAGCAGTTCTCCGTCCGACAAAGCCTATAGGCAAACACTTCAAATAGCTATCCCCAAAGTGCTCAACATCTATAGCCTCGCGCCTTTTTTGCGCACCTATCTTGAAGCGCTTGATCTCAATCCTCTTCATATCCAGTTTTCTGGATTTTCCAACGAAGATATGTTCCTAGAAGGTGCCAAATACGGTTCGGTGGATTCTTGCTATCCTGCAAAGGTGGCCCAGTCGCATGTCTATGCGCTGATGTTTAGTAAAAAGTTTGTCAAAAAACAGTTTGACTATCTCTGGTTTCCTTCCGTAACCGAACTTCCGGGATATGTAACGCATACGATGGGACAGACAGCATGCCCCGTCGTTTCCGGAACGCCCAAAGTGGTTCATGCGGCTTTTACCAAAGAAAGAGATCTCTTTGAGGCCAAAGGGCTGTGCTATATTGATGATGCGCTCAATTTTGACAACCCTTTATTGCTCAAAAAACAGCTTTTTGATACGTGGGGGGGAAAGCTTCACATCACCAAAGATGAAAACAGCTGGGCAGCAGAACAAGCCTTTAAAGCGCTCAAAACAAACGAGGAATCCCTGATGAAGGAAGGGCGAACCATCTTGTATGAAGCAGAAAAAAACGATGAAGTTGTACTTTTACTTTTGGCCAGGCCCTATCATACCGATCCGGGACTCAATCATGAAGTGCTTGATGAATTTCAATCCCTAGGATACAAAACCCTCTCTATGCGGGCCATACCCAAAGATGAAACCTATCTTCGGCCTTATTTTGAAGAAGATTTGAAGCAAGGACACATCAGAGATGTTTTTGACATCAGGGATGTATGGCCCGAAAACTTCTCCACCAACTCGGCACAAAAAGTCTGGGCAGCCAAATTTGCCGCACGTCATCCAAATATCGCCGTGGTGGACCTCTCAAGCTTTAAGTGCGGGCATGATGCTCCCACCTACGCTATCATAAACAAGATACTGGGCAGCAGCCACACCACTCACCTCACTTTGCACGATATTGACGCCAACAAACCCGGCGGGTCCATCAAAATACGGGTCAAAACATTTGCCTACACCCTTAAACAGTATCAAAAAACCCTTGCAGACAATAAACACAACAGCCTACCCGCTTTTGTAAAAGATACCGTATCCCAAAAAATTGCCCAAGAGAAGATCCTGTGAGTACTTCCCCTTCATGCAGCGCCTTCCGGCCCAACAACAATCCTGACAATCTCCACTTTATTCACCGGGAAAAAAGCCACTGGAAAGATCACACCCGGTACACTTTTACGATGGATGAAAAACAAGACGTAACCATTCTTTTTGGAGGCTTGACTTTACTTCAGGACAAACTGATCGCTTCAGCATTGCACTCGCTGGGAGAAAGGTATATGGCTATGCCCAACCCTGACTTCGAATCTTTTCAACTGGGCAAAGCTTTCGGAAACCGCGGACAGTGCAATCCAACCTATTTCAATGTAGGCAACCTCATCAAATACCTTCAAAAACTACGCGACGAAAAAGGCTTGAGCAGCAAGGAGATCATCCAAAAATATCTCTTTGTGACTGCCGGGGGGTGCGGGCCTTGCCGCTTTGGAATGTATATCACCGAGTATCGCAAAGCACTCAGCGATGCAGGCTTTGAAGGCTTTAGGATCATGAGTTTTGAGCACAACAAAGGTATCTTTCAAGCCGTCAACGACAACAGTGCAATCAACTTTACCCCTACATTTTTCATTACTCTCACCAAAGCCGTGATCATCGGAGACATCATCAATCTGCTTGGCTACAAAATGCGCCCCTATGAACTCCAAAAAGGCGCAACCGATAAGGCCATCGAAGCGTGCAGAAAGATCGTCTCTGAAGCGTTCATGCAGAAAAAAAATCTTGTAAAAGCCATGTGGAAATGCAGGGAAGTTCTTGAAAAAGTAGGCCTTGACCGTTTGCAACCCAAACCAAAAGTGATGGTGATGGGTGAATTTTGGGCGGCCATGACCGAAGGAGACGGCAACTATAATTTGCATCGATTTTTAGAAGAAGAAGGCGCAGAGTGCATCCCTCAGCCCCTTATCAACCGCCTGATGCTCAGCATATGGGAAGCTGAATTTGCGCTGGAAAAAACCCAAGATATAGAAAAACCTGATCAAAAAAAGATAGATTTTTCAAACCCAAAAAACAAACTGCTTATTAAAACTGCAAAAATCGCACTCAAAACCCACTTTACCTTTTACGCCAAAGCCATAGGACTTCATGATTTTGAAATACCCGACATCCAAAAACTGGCCGATCTAAGCAAAGCCTACTATCCTCTAGAATCAAGCGGAGGAGAAGGGCATATGGAGGTAGCGCACCTCATCGAAAGCGCCAAAGAAAATCTTGCACACCTGGTCATCTCCGTCAAGCCTTTTGGCTGCATGCCTTCTTCCTGTGTTTCAGACGGCATCCAATCTTTGGTCACAAGCCGCTTTCCTGCTGCCAATTTCCTTTCTATAGAAACTTCCGGAGAAGGTGCAGCAAACTTCTACTCCAGAGTGCAAATGGCATTGTTTAAAGCCAAACAGGCCGCCAAAGAAGAATTTGAGGCACTGGATATCCCAAAATATATTCCTCCGAAGATACATCACTATCTCTATCAGCCCAAAACAGACAAAGCAGGTACCGCCGCAAGATTAATACAAAGCATTACTCCAAAAATATTTTAAATACTTTTGGGTTTTTTGCCCTCTTTGCCCTTTGGTCCGACCTATTGACAAACTCACCCAAAAGTGTTAGAATTCTTTTACTCTATGACTAGAGGTAATGCCAAGCATTACGAATAGCAATTGTTAATTTTTAATTACCGATTGTTAAAATATGGGGGTGACTTGGTTTCGACTGGAGTAGTCGGGGCTATGTGCATGTCGGACTGGGCAATTCCGTTACGCGGCCCAACGCGAATAAACGCAAACAATACAGATTATCGTCCAGCTTACGCAGTAGCGTAAGTATTTAACCCCGCTAACGCGGAGGACTGCCTCGCCGGTGAGTGTCATCTTAGCCGGAGTTTGAGGTATCATATCTGATGACTATACCTATGGGTTGCCTAACCCATGGATGAACCTTTAGGCTGGTCTTGCATAGTTTTGGGTGTAGTACGAAGCAAGATGAGAATAAACAACATCATCTAAGCATGTAGAGTCATAGTTCTAGCTGTTTTAGGACTGGGGTTCGATCCCCCACACCTCCACCAAAACACAATCTAACACAATCCAACAAACATCATTTAAGCCCCTAAGATACGAGCTTTAAAGCCAATTTAGTGTCTAAGGTAATTTTATACAATTTAACTAAATCCACAATTTTTAGGGATAACTTTAGGGATAACTGCTATAATATGAGTAAACTTGTAAAAAAAGTTATCCCTATAATCCAAGGTTTATCCCTGTGGCACGAAAAACAGAGCCTTTAAATGATATAAAAATCAGAACATCAAAGCCCAAAGATAAAGAATATAAATTATTTGACGGTGGAGGACTTTATATTTCAATCACTCCAAACGGCGGTAAATGGTGGCGGTTAAAGTATTTTTTCAATGGCAAAGAGAATAGATTATCATTACGAACTTATCCAACCGTTACACTTAAACAAGCAAGAAAACAAAGAGATGAGTTAAAAGAGCTTATATCTCAAGGGATAGACCCAAGCCAAAAAAGAAAAGATGATAAAGCAACCAACCAAGCAATAGAAGCTAAAAAAGAAAATACCTTTTATAACATCTCTCAAAAATGGCACACAAGCTATAAATCCAATGTATCAGAAAACTATCATCTCAAATTATCAAAAGCCCTAGATAACTATCTCTATACAACTCACGAACTAAACGGCAAAAAACTATCAATCAAAGATAAACCCA
>JAUPLS010000028.1 GCA_030836805.1 Campylobacterota bacterium
AACCTAGGCCCCATTGGAATCCGGACTCAGAATGATCTACAGACACTGTAGTATCAAGCGTTATTTGACCATATCCAAGAAGTGCATAAACATTGATCTTTTCAAATGGATACATCGCTTTAAGATAGATAGCGGCATTAGTCATGTCCCCGTCCAAATCATAAGTTCCGCCATAACCATCAAATTCAGGATCACCGATATTCATCGTATATCTTGCTTCAAGTCCAAAGTATTGGTTATAGTTGTATCCTTCATTTAAATATTATAGGTAAACTTATCTTGAACGATCGTCTCTATCTCTTCTGTCTTTTCTGTGTTCTCTTCTGTCTTTTTTATATTCCCTTCTGTCTTTTCTGTACTCTCTCCTGTCAAATCTATGGCCATGGTTATAGTAGCGTCCATCTCGATAAAAACGTCCATGTCGATGATAGCGTCCATGATGCAATTTGCGTCCTCGATAATAGTAGTATCCGTTCCGCCACGTTCCGCCATAATAATATCTTCCGTTATAAAAATAATAAGGCTGATCATAATAAGGTCTTTCAAATGCACCCGTAATAATATCTACCACTACCGCTTCCAGCGGAATCGGCGGGGCGGCAAATGTTTTAGATGCACCGCCGCTCACCAACATACCACACACTACTCCAGCTATCGCCCACTTTTTAAAGTTTATTTTATTCACGCTAAATCCTTTTTAATAATATCTGTTATATTACACTATAAATGTGTAGATTTTGTGAGATACATGCAAAAAAACAAGCAAGAGATAAAACTTTATTTGATTCAATAGTTTTTTAAATCACAACTAATGCCGAACTCAATATAATAATATTTTACATTCTAAGGAGAAAAATATATGAACTCAGAAAAAGTGATTTCAGGTTTTTTTATCATTTTGTCGCTGACGCTGAATTTTGGTTTTGTCTATGGCGAGATCGATGTGATCAATCATCACAGCGTATATGAGCTTTATGCCGCGATCGCGGTTAATTTTATTGCCACTATTATGAAGCTTGGCGACAAAACACAAACAGGATCGGTTCTGCTTGCCACAAGTTTTGTTGCAGATTTGCAGCTGATTGCCGCTGCTGCTGTTTGGGGTATTATCAATATGTCGAACGCTATGACTCCTGATCTCTTTTCTACAGTTATCTCTTTGGCCGCAGGTGCATTGATAGCCAATATCATATCCGTTGCTTTGTTTATCGGTGAAACACTCCTCTTGAAAAGATAAAGTTGACATGCATCACGAATCCTCTGTTTGGCTTCTTCTGAGAAAACTTAGAACGCCGCTTATTGTTTTAAATCTGGCACATGCTATTCCTGTGCTTTTTCTTACGCTTGTGCCGGGCGCCGACAATGATGGGAACCCTTATTATCTGAGTTTTTTTGATGCGATGTATATGGTGGCCTATACCGCGACCACTATCGGCTTTGGTGAAATCCCCTATGCCTTTACCTATCCACAGCGCATAGTGCTGATCATTACTATTTATGCGGCTGTACCCGCCTGGCTTTATGCACTCGGATCCATCATCGCTCTTTTTCAGGACAAAGCTTTTGTTTATGCCATCAGGATGAATACTTTTAGAAGAAAAGTGCGGAATTTAAAACAGGATTTTATCATTATCTGCGGCTATACGGATGCGGGAAGGCTTCTTATTGATAAACTCAATGAAGACAATCTTTACCGCATCATCGTCATAGACAAAAATGCCGAGAAAATCGAAGCACTCAAAAGTGAACTCTATATGCCCTCTATTCCTGCGGTCGTCGCAGATGCTTCTTCAACGGATGTATTGAAATCTGCGGGAGTACTTTCTCCTCACTGCAAATATCTTATCACTCTCTTTGATGACGATCAAATCAATCTTAAAATCTCTGTGCGTGCACGCATTTTAAACAAAAAACTTAAAATTATTGCACGCTCAGGATTGAAGCAGGAAGGCGAAAACCTTACCAATATCGGAGTAAATCACGTCATTGATATTTTCTCCATCATCGCCCGCCGGATTGATTTTGCACTCAAGTCTCCCTATCTCTTTAACCTTTACAGCTGGATGCAGGGAGGCAATCTTCACGTGAGCAAAACCGATATCCTGCCCACAGGCAAATATATCGTTTGCTCAGGTGGGCGCTTTGGAAAAACACTCAAAAAAACCCTTGACAAAAATCACATTGACTACATCTTCTTAGATGTCAATAAAAAAATTCACGAAAAAGTAGTTTCCGATCAAGAGTTTTTTCTTGAAGCAGGCATCATGGAGGCTTCATGCATCATCGCAGGGACAAACGACGATGCGATCAATCTTTCTATCATCGCAACTGCCCGTGCACTCAAGTCTGATATCTTTGTGATCGTTCGCGAAAACGAACTTGAAGAAAGAAGCTTGTTCTCCCATTTGCGCGCAGATAAGATCTTTATGATCGATCAAATCGCCGCCTTGGATGCATACAACTACATCGACCGCCCGATGACGTTTGATTTTATAAACACTATCTCTTTCTTCGAAAAAGAAAAACTTATCGATACACTGGAGCATATTACCAACCGCGTCAACAAACGCCCCGCCCTCATGGAATTTGCCATCAATCCAAATACCATGTATGCGCTTTGTGATTTTTTAATCCATACGCCCATATCCATGGGGCAAATCATCAACAATCCCTATCATGACGGTATAGATTTGGAAATAGCCATCCTGGGAATCAAACGCGAAAACGGCGAATTTATCTTGATGCCAGATGACAAAACATTTTTACAGCTCAACGACCATCTGCTGATCGCAACGATCCAGCCAAGCCTAAAACGCTTTATGACCATTGTCAACCATCATCACGAACTCTACTATGTTCTCAATGCTGTCGAAGAAAAATCAATATATATTCCTTTCACCAAACGCAAGATAGCATTTTAACGACCGCGATAGCCTGCAACTACAAAATCGCGGATCGCATTCCATCAAATTGGCAAAATTGTTTTTAAGATCCTACAATTGTGTCAGCTTCTCGACTTTGACTTTCGCAACGCCTGCACGGATCAGTCCTATTTTGCCTGCAGCAGCAGGCGAAAGATCAACGACCCTGCTCCTGCCATAAGGTCCCCTGTCATTAACCTTGACTATCACACTTTTTCCGTTTTGAAGCATAGTGACGCGTATCATCGTTCCAAAAGGCAACGAACGGTGTGCTGCTGTATAGCGGCGAAGATTACATGCTTCACCGCTCGCAGTACGCCGTCCACTCATACAGCTGGCATAATATGAAGCATTTCCGATTTGAACTTTTGCCTTTTCATCAACACGGTAATTCTTTTCATCATACGCAACATCCAAAGAGGCTTTGGTTTTGGCTGGCATTATACGAGAAGGTTCAGGGGACTTGCCGCAGCCTGCAACCAAGAGAGACAAACCGAACAGCACGGTAAGCCGATATGTGATCTTATGCATATTTTTCCTTTTCATTCTTTGGGCAAGAAACAACTCTGATACCTGCAAGACAATCCGGCCATATTGAGTCTTTCTCAAAGGTAACATTTAGGAGCTTATCACCTTTAAAGCTATTCAGCTCCTCTTCGTCTTTTTTTGTTTGATAACTTTACCTTGCTTCTTTTTTGGCTTGGGTTTATTCCACCAGACAAAAGGACTTTGGCTTCATCTCTCTTTTTTCGTGCATCAGCTAAAGAGATAAGCGGACAAACACCTAAAAATAATTTTTTCTTTTTACCCTAAAAAATGATATTTTAGCTTCCAATCTTTGCCGCCACTTTTTGTTGCCATTAAAAATAAACCCCTAAATTGTTAGGATTATAATAACGTAAATTAGATGATATTAGGCCGCCAATTCTAACAATAAACGCAATTTCTGAATTTGAATCATAAAAGAGCGGAATTTCTCACAAAGTAACTGACATTTTTGGGCACACTTTGAGCGCAGTAGCCATTTTTAACTTAACAGAGTCTGTATTTTGGGGATTTAAAGAGGAGTGGCGGACAGTGAGGGATTCGA
>JAUPLS010000029.1 GCA_030836805.1 Campylobacterota bacterium
TAACGCTCTTTTTTTCTGCAATTGTTTTGCTGTGGATCCACTGGCAATTGGCACTTTTTATTTTAATAACCAATCCCATAGTTGTTTTTTTTACGGCCAGGTTGTCTAGAAATATAGGAAGGTTAAAAAAAGAGGAGAACAAAGCCATCGAGGTGTTTCAATCCTCTCTTTCGGAGACACTCGAACTTTTTCATCAAATACGGGCCGCCAATAAGGAAAATTATTTTTTCGGCAAGAGCGAGGAGAAGGCCAGGGCGCTTAAAGAGCATGCCATTGCCTATGGATATAAAAGTGATGCAGCGATACGCTACTCATATCTTATCCTTTTGGGCGGATACGAGATATTTAGGGCGGCGAGCATTCTTGCGGTAGCTTACAGTGATTTAAGTGTCGGGCTTATGCTGGCTATTTTCTCCTATCTTTGGGTTATGGTTACTCCTACACAGGATATCATTAATTTTCAGTATTCGCTCTCTACCGCAAAAGCAGCATGTGATCGCATCAACGAAATCTATGCATTAAAGCAAGAGCCCCTAAGAGATGAGAATATAAATCCGTTTAAGGGAAGAATGGCTGTAGATATCGAAGTGAAAAATCTCACTTTTTCTTATGTAGACGGGAAGAATATATTAGAAAATATCAATATGAAGATTAAAGAGGGCGAAAAGGTTGCTATTGTCGGCGCGAGCGGAAGCGGCAAAACCACTTTAGCCAATATTCTTGTGGGGTTTTATCCGCCCAATGAAGGTGAGATTTTATATGGAGGCGTATCGGGCAAAAACTTAAAACTCTCAACGATTAGAGAAAATATTCATTTGATTTTACAGCATCCTAAACTCTTTAATGATACAATGCGTTTCAATTTAACGCTTGGCAAAGGCTACAGTGATGTATTGGTGCAAAAAGCACTTGAAATTGCGCAGCTTGCAGAAGTGGTTGAGGGGTTAAGCGAGGGGCTTGATACGCTGATTGGAAAAGATGGTATAAAATTAAGCGGCGGTCAACGCCAGCGCGTTGCTATAGCAAGAATGGTATTGAACGATCCAAAAGTTGTTATATTTGATGAATCCACCTCTGCGCTTGATATGCACACTGAGATAAGACTGTTTCATGATCTGAGGGATTTTTTGACGAAGAAAACGGTTATTACAATAGCCCATAGATTATCAACCATTCAGAATGCTGATATGATATTTGTTCTTGAAAACGGTGAACTTGTTGATAGCGGTACTCCCGAGAAACTGCTTGCAAAAGAAAATAGTTATTTTGCAAATATGCATTAAAAAAAGTTAAGGATGAAAATGACCGTATTAGATGCTATTATACTTGGAACCTTAGAAGGCTTGACTGAATTTTTGCCGATATCAAGCACGGGCCATCTTATACTCGCTTCAAAACTTTTAGGGCTGGAACAAAGTGATGCTCATAAAACTTTTGAGGTTTCCATACAGCTTGGAAGTATTTTGGCCGTTCTTTTTATCTATTCCAAAAAACTGCTTGTCGATAAAACGTTATGGCTGAAAGTGATTGTAGCATTTCTTCCGACGGCGATTTTTGGTTTTTTATTTTACAAAACGATCAAATCTCTTTTTGGCATAGAGACCGTATCGGTGATGCTCATTGTCGGAGGCATCTTGTTTTTGCTTGTAGAGTTTTTTAGGCTGGATAAAAAACATAACGAAGGCAAAGGTATCGAAGAGCTTTCTCTTAAAGAGTCATTTGTCATAGGATTATTCCAAAGTGTATCGATGGTTCCGGGCACGAGCAGATCGGGGATGACGATCCTTGGGGGTATCTTTTCAGGACTGAAAAGAAAAAGCGCTGCCGAATTTTCTTTTTTATTGGCAGTGCCGACAATGTTTGTAGCAACATTTTATGACATTTATAAAAACATGCACACTATGGTTGTTGAAGATTATACGACATTGGCAATTGGTTTTGGACTGGCGTTTATTGTTGCATTTTTTACTGTCAATGCAATGATAAGATTTTTGGAAAATCATACTTTCGTGATTTTTGGGATCTATAGGATCATTGTAGGGCTTATCTTCTGGTTTTTGGTTGTTTGATGTATGAATTTATAGAGCCTCTTAGCAAAGAGGTTTCATTAAGTTCATTAGGAACTTGAAAGGTTATTGTATGAAATTTAGTGATTTTGATTTTCATCCCGATCTTTTTAAGGGGATAAAAATAGCAGGATTTAAAGAACCAAGTCCCATTCAGAAGATGGCGATACCTATCGTTGCAAACGGCAGCGATATGGTAGGGCAGGCCCATACGGGTACAGGAAAAACAGCAGCATTTGGTCTGCCGATTATAGACAAGATTGCCAAAGGCGAGATAGAGCGTGCATTAGTGATTACCCCGACAAGGGAATTGGCTACGCAGGTAGCTGATGAGCTTTATCATTTGGGACGTTTTGCCGGCATTAGAACCTTGACGGTTTATGGCGGAGTAGGATACGGGAGGCAGATAGCCTTGATCCATAAGGGGGTACAGATCGTTGTGGCTACACCAGGGAGGCTCAAAGATCTTTATAAAAAAGGGAAAATAGAGACATTCAATCCGGAGATTGTTGTTTTGGATGAAGCTGATGAGATGCTTGATATGGGATTTTTGGACGAGATCAAAGAGATATTCGAATATATTCCTCAAAACAGACAAACGTTACTTTTTTCTGCTACGATGCCTGAACCTATTAAAGCATTGGCAAATGATATTTTGTATAAACCGGAATTTATTTCGGTGGTGGATCAAGAAGAGACAGCAAACAATATCATAGACCAGCGCTATTATGTGATTAACGAAGAACAAAGAGATGAAGCGTTGGTGAGATTGCTTGAGACAGAAGAGACGAATAAGTGTCTTGTGTTTTGCCGTATGAAACGTGAGGTTGAACGGGTGGCGGAGCATCTTGAAGCTATGGGATTCAATGCCAAGGGACTTCATGGGGACATGGAGCAGATGGAGAGAGACGAAGTTATCAAAGCGTATAGAAAAGGACAAGTAAAGGTCATGGTTGCAACGGATGTAGCCGCACGGGGGCTTGATGTAAAAGATGTCACTCATGTATTTAATTATCACATCCCTTTTGATCCGCAAAGCTATGTCCACCGTATCGGTCGAACCGGACGTGCAGGCAAAAGCGGCCAAGCCATCACTCTTGTTACAACTGAAGAGTTCAGAGAACTTCAGCGTATCCAAAAAGAGGTGGGGGCACACATGCGTTTGTCCACCATAGAAGGAGGTGAAGGTATTGACGAGTCCGGCCGTGAATATTTGGCTGAACAGATTAGAGACATTCCTATTCATCCTGAGGCTTCTGCAATGGTTGCATTTATGGGAGAGATTGACCAGCAGATATTGTTAGAAAAACTCATGTCTCGTATCATTGAACAGGAGCATCACGTGATGACTTCCCGTATAGGGTTTGATCAAGAGATGGTAGATGATATGATGCAAAATTATGCAGATGAGCAGAAAGCTACAAGACAGAACAATCGAAGAAAAAAAAGAAGATAATCATTTTTTTTACCTTGAAGCAAGCAAAAGTGTTTTAAAATTTCGTACAAATTTGAAATAAGGTTGTCTTA
>JAUPLS010000005.1 GCA_030836805.1 Campylobacterota bacterium
TGGCGGAACAAAAAAGACAAGGAGTGCAAACGGAGCCTTTTTTTAGGCAGTTGGTTTTTCGTGACTTTTATGCCTATTTGCTTTATCATTTTCCCTATCTTGAAAAAGAAAATTACAAATACCGCTTCAAAGGCATCAAAAATGAGGTAAAATATAATCTTTTTTGCAAGGGGATGACGGGTATACCTATCGTAGACGCGGGAGTAAGAGAATTGCTTCAGACAGGTTTGATGCACAACAGGGTGCGTATGATCTGCGCCTCTTTTTTTACAAAGGACCTGCTGCTGCCCTGGCAGTGGGGCGAAGCTTTTTTTGCGAAATATTTGCTTGATTATGATGCGGCGTCCAACGTGCTCTCGTGGCAGTGGAGCGCGGGGACGGGTATCGACCCGCAGCCGTATTTTCGTATCTTCAACCCTTATGTGCAAAGCAAAAAATTCGACAATGAGGCGCGCTATATCAAAAAATGGATTCCCGAACTTTCTGTTGCGGAGGCAAAAAATTTGCATGATGAAAACTTTTTGTTCGAACATCATATAGGGGGGTATCCAAAACCTGTTGTGCGTCACAAAGAGGCTGCCTTGAGGGCTTTGGCGTATTTTAAAGGGCGATTGAAATAGAAAGGATAATGCATGTTAGATTTGCAGGATATGAGAACAGAATACAAAAAAGCTACCTTGGATGAAAGCAGTGTGCCTGCCGATCCGCTGATGCTGTTTGAGCAGTGGTTTAAAGAAGCGGTGGATTCGCAGATCGTCGATCCCAATACGATGATCCTGGCAACAAGCGGAAGCGACAATATCCCCAATATCAGGGCGGTGCTTCTGAAGATATTTGATGAAAAGGGATTTGTTTTTTTTACCAACTACAACAGTGTCAAGGCTAAAGAGATCGCACAAAATACGCATGTGGCATCTGAATTTTTGTGGCTGGACCTGGAGCGTCAAGTCAGGATCAAGGGGGTGTGCGAAAAGATCAGCACCGCCGAATCGATGGCGTATTTTATGAAACGTTCGCGAGGCAGCCAGATCGGTGCATGGGTAAGCGATCAAAGCAGCGTGATCAGTTCTAGAAAGATGCTGCAAATGCAGATCGAAAAAATGAAACAGAAATTTGCAAAAGGCGATATTCCGCTGCCTGATTTTTGGGGCGGCTATCGGATCATCCCCGCACAGATAGAGTTTTGGCAAGGACGCGAAAGCCGGCTGCATGACCGCATCCTTTATACCAAAACCGATCAGGGGTGGCATATCGAGCGGCTTGCGCCTTAGGAGAGTTGTTTCTTTTTGGATGATTGGTGTATACTTAATGATAATTCAAACATCACCAAAGGAATCTTAATGAAAGTATTGCTCACGGGTGCAAACGGGTATATCGGAAGACGGCTCAAGCAAAAACTTTTAAACGAAAAAATATCATTAAGGATACTCGTCCGCAATCCTAAAAGCATAGGGCTGGACGTTCATGTGCGTACCGAAGTATTCCGCGGAGATACTTTTGATGTGCAGTCCCTTGAGCATGCGCTGGAGGGGGTGGATGTTGCTTACTACCTTGTGCACTCTCTTCAGCATGAAAATTATCGGGAGTTAGATAAAATAAGCGCCCAAAATTTTTTAGATGCGGCGATCAAGCAGGGGGTAAAACGCATCGTGTATCTGGGAGGACTGGGTGTCAAAGCGCATGCCAGCAAACACCTTCTCAGCCGCATAGAAACAGGAGAGATCCTCTCAAGCAGACCCGATCAGATACAGACCGTTTGGATCCGTGCGGGCGTGATCATCGGATCGGGAAGCGCGAGTTTTGAGATCATACGTCATTTGGTCGAAAAACTTCCCGTGATGGTAACGCCCAAATGGGTCAACACGCTTGCGCAGCCTATAGGGGTGGATGATGTGATCTCTTATCTGGATGAAGCCAAAGACCTTGCCTGCGATAAAAATCTGGTAGTGGATATCGGCAGCGAAAAGATGACCTACAGAGAGATGATGCTAGGATGCGCCGATGCATTGGGTTTGAAGCGCTTCATTATCCCTGTCCCTGTTCTTTCGATCAAGTTTTCTTCCCATTGGCTCAATATCTTTACTCCCGTTCCTTACAATATCGCCAAATCTTTGATCGAGGGGCTCTCTTCGGAGGTGGTTATCCAAAACGATCATGCCAAGCAGTATTTTCCCCGTATCCATCCGTGTCCTTTTAAAAATGCCGTACAAAAAGCCATCAAAGAAATGGAACAAAATCAAAGACTCAGCCGTTGGAGCGATGCAGGCGGCGGCGTTGATCTGTGGGAGCAGCATCAAAATGATCCTTCTGCGGCCATCTTGATGGACCGTCAGCGTATGGAGATCGAAGAAGCATCCAAAGAAGCAGTTTACTGCACATTTTGCTCCATAGGGGGCACGGAAGGCTGGCTTGGATATCATTGGCTTTGGGAAATTAGAGGATGGCTGGATAAGATGATCGGCGGTGCGGGCCTTAAGCGCGGAAGACGCCATCGTCACAAGCTAAGAATTGGAGAGAGTGTTGATTTTTGGAGAGTGGAAGACCTTGTAGAGAACGAGCGGCTTTTGCTGCGTGCCCAGATGAAAGTACCCGGGAAAGCATGGCTGGAATTTAAGATAAAAAATAACGAACTGATCCAGACAGCCTATTTTTATCCGCGGGGGCTTTGGGGAAGGGTGTATTGGTATATGATGATACCTGCGCATTATTTTGTATTTCGCAGTATGATCGCAATGATCTTAAAAAAAGCACAAAACGAACAGACAAATTTTCCCTATCAAAATCAATCCAGTTAGTATATAATAAACAAAAAGGAGTTACAAATGATAAAAGATATTTTATATACCGGACTAGGCGGTGCAGTGCTGCTCAAAGAGCGGGTGGAAGAGGAGCTCGCAAAATTGCAGGAAAAAGGCAAATTGAGCAAAGAAGATACTCAAAAATTTATCGAAAATCTTAAAACACGGGGCGAAGAGGAAGAAGCAAAACTAAAATCACACATCAAAGATGCCCTCAAAGAGGTAATCGAAGAGATGGGGTTGGCTACAAAAAAAGACATCGAAGCACTCAAAGATAGATAATCGATGCAAAAACTCTATTCGCCGCTTCGGATATGGAGGGTTTTCACTGTTTTGCTGACTCTTTATCTGCTGATCAAAAAGCGTTCAAGCTTTCTTTTTGTGCGAGCGCTTTCGCCCGACCAGCTTGTAGGAAGGATCACCCGTTTGGGTGCAAGTTTTATCAAGCTTGCGCAGGTGTTGGCAACCCGTAATGACTTTTTTACGCCTGAATATCTCGCAAAGCTGAAAACACTGCATGATGAATTGCCTCCGATGAGCCAAACACAAATGCAGGGTGTTTTTGATCGCGCATTTGCGCAGAATCCTTTTTGCCGCTTCGAAAAGATACCGATTGCGTCGGCGTCGATAGGTCAAGTGCATGAAGCATGGTTGGATGAGAAGACAAGGGTGGCCGTCAAACTCAGGCGTGAGGGGATTACCCGGCAGGTAAAAGCCGACATAGTGATTTTAAGAATGTTTAACGGCCTTTTCCAGCCGCTTTTTTCTCATTATACCAAACACTCTATCGAGGCTGTGATAGAAGAGTTTGCCTCGATGATCCTAAAAGAAGTCAGCCTCAATCAGGAGCGGGAAAATCTCATAAAATTTTCTAAAATGTATGCGGATTTAAAGATCCGTTTCCCTAAAGCTTATGGGGCCATCTCCAATGATGATGCATTGGTGATGAGCTTTGAAGAGGGGTATCGGTTTGACGATCAAGATTCGCTTCAAAAGCACAATATTCAGATCAAACCCCTCATCAAAACGCTGGTTGGATTTTATACCGAACAGATGCTCGTAAAAGGTTTTTTCCATGCCGATCCGCATCCCGGAAACCTTCTTGTCTCTAAAGAGGGACAGTTGATCTTGCTTGATTTTGGGATGGTAAAAAGTGTGCCCAACGAAACGCGCATCGCCATTATAGAGCTTATCAAGGCAGCCAACGAAGAGGACTATGAGCGCTATATCAGCGCATGCAAACGACTAGGTACGGTAGCATATGATGCACCTTCTTCAGAGCTTGCAGAGTTTACGCAGAGAATGTTTGATATTTTCAATAACGATGCTCTGGATAGTTCAAGTATGCAGAAGCTGGCCTTTGATGTGCTTGAACAGACAAGAAATCTTCCTTTTAAGCTTCCGCAGGAGGCGATCTATATCTTGCGGGTGAGCGCCATCATTGAGGGGCTGGGGACTACGTATATTGAAAATTTCAACGGCATCAAAGATATCCTGCCGATCCTTCAGCAAAATATCCCAAGAGCGCTGGGTGCGGGTGAAGGTATCATTGAAATGATCGTGGATGAGTTTAAAAGTTTACCTATGGATATCAGGGCTTTTAGAACGACGCTTTACCGTATGAGCGAAGGGGAACTTGCAGTGGAGCTTTCCAAGCCGCAGCTGGAGAGTTTGAAAAAAACCCTCAAAGAGTCTTTGTCTCCCGTGATAAGCGGGATGGTACTGCTTGCTGGTGCCGTTTTTGTTCTGCTTTTGGACCGTTCGCTTGAACCTTTTGCGGTGGTTCTTTTTGGGATGGGCTTGGTGCGTTTGATTTTCCGATAAATAATCGCAATGACTAACAAAAATAGATAACAAGGAATACAATGCGTGCGATAATTTTCATAGCGATGTTTTTGTTGGCAGGATGTGTAGAGAGGCCCGAGAAAGTGGTGCCTGTGAAGAATTTTGAACTTTCGCGCTATCTGGGTACGTGGTATGAGATCGCCAGGCTAGATCACTCCTTTGAAAGAGGGCTGGAGCAGATCAGCGCGACGTATGGCATGAGAGAAGACGGAGGGGTTAGGGTGATCAACAGAGGGTTTGACACCGAAAGCAAACAATGGAAAGAGGCCGAAGGCAAAGCATATTTTGTCCAAACCCCCGATGTCGGTTTTCTGAAAGTTTCTTTCTTTGGGCCTTTTTACGGTTCCTACATTGTCTTTGATCTTGATCACGAGCAATATTCGCTCATCAGCGGCCCCAATCTCTCTTACCTTTGGATACTTTCTCGAAGGCCGCAGATGGATGAAGCAACGAAAAAGCGTTTGATACAAAAAGCCAAAGATGCGGGATTTGATACAAACCGATTGATCTTTGTGAAGCATACAGATACCAATCAATCCGTATCAATAAACAAATAATCTCTACAAAATGGACAGGTTTGCGATATGTATGTCAACGGCGGCCATACGATATTTATCGCCGATGTGGTCAAAATTTATGTCAATGAAGATTAGAAAAAAGAGCCGATGCTGTTTTTTGGGCACGGCTGCTATGCTGCGATATGCAGGGATGTTACTGTTTAGGGTGTATGGATCAATATTTATTGACGATGATTTTGTCTTTATAGCGCTTTTTTCTCTCTGGGGTGTAGTCCCACCACACACGCGGCTCACCCCCGTTCATAAAATCGGTGATCGACATCAGCACATCAAGCATGCACGGATCTTTTCTTTCTCCAAAGGCGTGACAAAATTGCATATAAAGCTCATAGGGGTCTTGGTCTATGAGATCTTCAGGGAGGGTGATTCCGATCGATCGCAAATCATGGGCAACCGTTTTACCGACATTGGGAAGGTCGGTCATCTTTGATACTTTTTCTCGAATAACTTTAGAAGGATTCATTATTTTTCCAAACAATCTGTTGCACGTTCTCTTTTTTTGGTGTCGGCACGAAATGCAAAGAGCTTTTCCGTAGAACAATACACAGCGCTCTCCTATAAAAATGTATATGTCATTTAACAAGTATGCCATACTTTTATGTTGTTTTGTGTGGGTTTTTACTTTTTTGTGCATCTATTTTAGAATTGTTAGGCAATATAACCTGTAACTTAAGTGGTAAAAGTTGCCTACCGACTTACAGAAAAATATCATATAATGTTTTTATATCTATAGGAGGTATCCGATGAAAATAGCACTAACGGGCGCAAGCGGATTTGTGGGTACGGCGCTGCAGCAGACATTTGCCGATAATGTGGTAATCGATAGAAATGATGATGAAGCAGCCATTCTAAAAAAGCTGGAGGGGGTTGACGCGGTGATCAATCTTGCCGGCGCTCCGATCATTAAGCGATGGAGCGATCCTTATAAAAAGGTGCTTCAGGAAAGCCGCATTAAAACAACAAGGGCACTTGTGCAGGCGGTCAATCAAAGCGAGGTGTCGCACTTCATCTCTACTTCGGCTATCGGCATTTATCCGGACGATAAACGATGCGATGAGCAGTGCAAAGAGAGAGCCGATGATTTTTTGGGTTCTTTGGCATACGATTGGGAACAAGAAGCGCTTTTGTGCAATAAACCAACGGCGATACTGCGCTTTGGGGTAATCCTCGGCAAAGAAGGCGGCGCTTTGGCTCAGATGCTTACGCCTTTTCGCTTGGGCGTAGGCGGCATTATCGCAGACGGAAAGATGATGACAAGCTGGATAGACATAGAAGATCTGATGCGGATTTACCGGTTTTTGATAGACCATCGGCTTGCCGGCATCTACAATGCTGTTTCCCCGCATCCTGTAACCAATTATACTTTCACTAAAGCCCTGGGAAAAGTACTTCATAGGCCGGCTATTTTGCCGATACCCAGATTTGTGCTGCGGATCATGTACGGCGAAGCGGCTTCGGTGCTAACAGGTTCCAAAGAGGTTTATCCTAAAGCGTTGGAAGAGAAAGGGTTTGTTTTTAAGTATCCGGATATAGATTCATCCCTCAGGCATATCGTGAAGGGGTGATTTCAAGGAAGTTGCTGTTTTACTCAACCAATGAACAAAAATTCCGTTCTAGCCCCCGGGGCTTATTGCAATTGTACTTTTCATTTTGATGGTATTGCCAAGAGGGCGCAAAAATGTTTAGAAATCAATTTTTTATATGCAAGCTACAAATTGTTATATAAAAAATTGATTTTTTTTAAATATACATAAAGAATAAATGTTGTAAATACAATTTTGATGTATAATCTTTTATGGACTTTATTAATTTATTACAAAATATCAAAAAACTACAAAGTGCAGATAAGTCGGTCGTAAGCACATTATATGCTTTATCGGAAAAAAGTATTCTTGCTGCAATCGGTGTTGTGGTGCTGTCGGCTGTTTTTCTTTTTTCTTCGCTTTCCTATGTCATAGTGATATGGAGCGTGGTGCTGGTTGGTTTGTTGCTGTACCGATTCAAAGAGGCTTATGTATATAAAAAAATGCCCCAAACCCATACGATGGAGGTTTGGTATCAGCGATTTGCCTGCATGGCATTTGCAACGGCATTTCTCATTTCATTACTCGGTTTTGCTTTTATCCACTACGTAGAAGCGTATTATCAGCTTTTTATCGTAACGGTGCTGGTGGGTATTACGGCCGCTTCAACTATTTCTTTGGCTGCAGATATCCGTATCGCCATGGGTTATATTACTATGATTATATTTCCTCTTATTGCTGCGACATTGGCAAGCAATCATCTGCAGATGCAGAGTGTTATCGTTGTGCTGATCATTTTATATTATCTTTCGCAACTGATGATGATCGTAAGATCGCATAAGCAAAGCCTGCAAACCAGAGAGCTTCAAGAAAGCAAAATGATGCTCCATGATATTTTCAAAGAAGCGCCGATGGCAATTTTTTCGTATGATCCCAAATTGCATATTACCAACTATAATCCTCAGTTTCATGCACTTTTTGGCCAGCATGCCGAAGAGATGATGGGATTTGATCTCAATTTACTGCCGGAGAGAAAGCTGTTTACCGCGATGGAGCAGGCATTGCAAGGACATTCTCAAAATTATGCCGGCGCATATCCCATTTCTAAAGACAAGGTGCTTTGGCTGGAGGCAAAATGTTTTCCTTTGGATGGCAGCGGTAAGCGTTTGGGGGGCATCGTCATCGTCGACGACAAAACCAAAGAGCATTTTGCATTAAAAGAGTTGGTCTATATGGCACAGCATGACGAACTTACCGGGCTTTTGAACCGAAGAGGGCTTAAAAATTATATGCAAGAGCTTATTCAAGACGAAAAGCACACCAATTTTTATTCTCTTTTATTCTATTTGGATTTGGATGAATTTAAGGGGATTAATGATTCTTTGGGGCATAGCGTCGGTGATAATGTTTTGATAGCTGTTTCTGATCGCTTAAAGGCGGCCTTGGATGAAAAATGTGAAATTTTCAGGCTGGGAGGCGATGAATTTGTCGTTGTTTGTCCCTATGTTCTTGAGGATAAATCGAAAACAAAAGAGTATGCCGAAGCGTATGCAGAAAGGATAAAAGATGCCTTCTTGGATGTGTTTGTCATTAAAGGTTTTCATTTGCATCTTCAGGCAAGTATAGGCATTATTATTATTGATCCCAAAGAGAACAACATAGAAGAGATCATTCGTCATGCCGATCTTACAATGTATCAAGCCAAAAAAGCAAAAAAACATCTTTCCTATTATGATGAAAATCTGGATAAAGCGCAAAAAGAACTTTTTATGCTGCAGCATGAACTTACGACTGCTATCGCCGACAACCAATTTGAAATTTTCTTCCAGCCTATCGTTACCATCAAAGAGGATAGGGTAGTCGGAGCCGAAACGCTTATACGCTGGGATCATCCTACAAAAGGACTACTCGCACCTGCAGATTTTATCCCGTTGGCTATCAAGGCAGGGTTGCTTGGAGAGATCACCTGGTGGATGGTGGATGCTTTGTGTCAGATCATTACAAAGTGGAGAAAAGAAAAACAATGGAATATTTCTTATGTTTCTCTCAATGTCAATGCCAAACAGCTGCTAGAAGAAGATTTTGCTGAGCTTTTTTTAGCAAAACTCAAAGCGTCCCATATAGAGCCGCAAATGATTATGCTTGAGATCACAGAGCGTTCTTTGATAGACAATTTCGAATATGCCCAGGGCGTAATAAACACACTTCTGGATCAGAGGGTAAAGTGTGCCATTGATGATTTTGGTGCAGGATATTCTTCTCTTTCTTATTTGAAACAGCTGTCATTTGATACGTTAAAAATAGACAAAGAATTTATAAAAGATATTGTGGGCAATCCAAAAGAGATTGCATTAATGGCAACGCTACTTGATATAGGCAGACAGTTTAACTATAAGATCGTAGTAGTAGGCGTAGAAAATGAAGCGCAAAAAGGATTACTGTTAGGGCTTGACGATCAATTGTATTATCAAGGTTTTTATTTTAGCGAGCCCATGCATCCGGATGGGTTTGCAAAAACATATCTTTGTGTTTAAAAAATATTTTTAAGCAATGAAATTTTGCAGTAATTCATTTTTATTTTTTGCAGGCTTTATTTTTTTGTATGGCGAATTCGCATCTCTAGCGAATACCCTGAACCACAATTCTAGCATCAATCCCTGAAAGTTCCTCAAACACTTCATAGGGTGTTTTCCATCCGAGGCTTTTTCATACTCTTTTGCAAGAAGGGCATCGTAGGCTTTGTGGATCATTGTGCACCCAGTCCTTGCAGCTCCGCATTCACTTTATCCATCTTTTCTTGGGCATCTTGAAGTGCTTGTCTGTTTTCTGTAATGACTTGTGCAGGAGCGTTGGCAACAAATCTTTCATTGTTTAGCATACCGTTGAGTTTGCCGATCTCTTTGTCCAGTTTTTCTTTTTGTTTAGACAGTTTGCTTATGATAGCGCTCATATCGATATCTTCTGTGGAGATCATTGTCTCCAGCGAATCAGATACATCGGTTACGCATTTTTCAAGTTTTTCGGCGACAAAACTTATCTCTTCTACTTTGCCCAGTTTTTCAATAAACGGTTTAAGTAAAGCGGTGTCTGTATCTTTGTTGAACCGGATAGAAGCTTTTTCTATTTTTTGGTTCCCTTTTTCTATAAGCGTTTTGCAGCGGCGTACCGAAACGATCGCTTCGATCGCAAGATTAAATTGTGCGGCGATCTCTTCGTCGATCGTTTCTGCTTTGGGGTAGGGAAGGACCATGATGGATTGTGCATCCAAGAGCTCTTCGCCGGAAAGTCTTTGGTATAGGTTTTCTGTGATAAACGGCATGAATGGATGCAAAAGTTTCAATGACGCTTTGAAAATACTTCCAAGTTCACCGACACTTTCCTTGCTTGCTTTGCTCAGTTCGATACCCCAGTCGCAGAATTCACCCCACATAAAGCGGTAAAGCGTAGTTGCGGCATCGTTAAATCGGTAGATATCCATAAACTCTCTGGTCTCTTTGACTGCAAGATTGAAACGTGAAAGCATATAGCGGCCCAGCGGTGTTTGAATATTCGCAGGATCCAAGTCTTCAAAAATCTCTTGGTTGAGTTGCAGATAATTGGCTGCATTGAAGAGTTTGTTCGTGAAATTGCGGCTTTGTTCAAGTTTTTCTTCGCTGAGTTTGATATCTCTGCCTTGAACCGCAAGAACTGCCAAGGTGAAACGAAGTGCATCAGCGGAATATTTTTCTATCATCACAAGCGGGTCAATCACATTACCTTTGGATTTGCTCATCTTCTCGCCTTTTTCGTCTTTGACCAATGCGTGAAGGTAGATATCTTTAAAAGGCAGCTTTCCGGTAAGATTTTCGCCCATCATCAACATTCTTGCTACCCAGAAAAAGAGGATATCAAACCCTGTGATGAGCAGACTGTTGGGATAAAAGGTTTTCAAGTCGTCTTCTGACCATTTGATACCTTTGAATGCATCGCCATTTCCCCAGCCCAAAGTCGAAAACGGCCACAGTCCCGAAGAAAACCACGTATCAAGGACATCTTGGTCTTGATGGATATGAGAACTTCCGCATTTTTCACAAATCGTGGGAACTTCTCCGTCAAAAGCAAACTCCGCGCCGCATGCATCGCAATACATGACAGGGATTTGGTGTCCCCACCAAAGCTGACGGGAAATACACCAGTCGCGAAGTTCGCCCATCCAGGCATTGTAGGAGTTTATCCAGTGGGACGGGAAAAATTGTGCTTGATGGCGGTTTACTTTTTCGATGGAAGAAGCGGCAAACTCTTTTTTAACAAACCATTGTTTTGAAATATAGGGTTCTACAACATTTTTGCATCGATAGCAGTGTCCTACCTGATGAGAGTGTTCTACGATTTTTTCGATAAAGCCTTCTGCTGCAAGTTTTGCAACGATGGGCTCTCTTGCTTCGAGGCGTTCTTGGCCTTCAAACTCCCCGCAGTAATCATTCAGGATTCCTTTTTCATCAAAAACAGTGATGAATTCAAGACCATGTCTTTTCCCTACTTCGTAGTCATTGGGATCGTGTGCAGGCGTAACCTTTACAAATCCTGTACCAAATTCCATATCCACATGCTCATCGGCAATGATCTCTATCTCTCTGCCGATAAGAGGAAGAATGACTTTTTTGCCTATAAGGTGCTTGTGTCTTTTATCCTGAGGGTGCACCATCACTGCCGTATCCCCAAAATAGGTTTCCGGACGCGTGGTTGCTACGATAATTTCGCCCGATCCGTCTGCAAGAGGGTATTTGATATGATACATTTTACCCATATGGTCTTCATGCTCTACCTCGATATCCGAAAGTGCTCCATCATGGGTACACCAGTTTATCATATAGTTTCCGCGAACGATATGCCCCTTGTCATACATTTGTTTAAACGATTTTTTAACCGCATTGGCCAAGCCTTCATCCATGGTAAAACGCTCACGGCTCCATGCAGGGGAGACGCCGAGTTTTCTTAGTTGTGAAGTGATGGCATTTTCAGAATCATCTTTTTGCTGCCATGCACGTTTTAAAAACGCTTCTCTTCCTATGGTTTCTTTGGTTGTTCCTTCGGCGAAGAGTTGTTTTTCTACCACATTTTGGGTGGCGATCCCGGCATGGTCGACACCCGGCTGCCAAAGGGTTTTAAATCCGTCCATGCGTTTATAGCGAACGATGATATCCTGAAGCGTGAAAGTGAGGCCGTGGCCGATATGAAGGTGTCCTGTGACATTAGGCGGGGGCATCATGATGGCAAAATGTTTGTTTGGTTCTTGTATATTGCGGTTTCCGTCGATTTCAAAATAACCGCGTTCTTCCCATATTTTATAGTAGCACTCTTCTATTTCTTTTGGGTTGTAGACAGCTTTTTTTGTTGTTTCGCTCATAGGTATATTCCATTTATAGGTTATAGTATTGCCGGGATTATAACGTATTGGTGCTTTTATGGAGTTGGGGAAGGCAGAGCCGCTTTTCTATTGACAATCCTATCGTAATGAAATACAATGACAAAAAAGGAGTATGTCATGAAGCAGAAAATAGAAGAAACCATTGAACATATTGAGCGTTCAGATCAAATTTCGCAAGAGATTAAACCTGCGGTCATTGAAAAGCTCAAAGAGTGGAAAGAAGAAAAAAATGCGATCAATGATGTTGCTGTCAGGCTTGAGCAGTGGTGGGCAGAAATAGAGCCTATCTTTGCAGAACTGGGATGGGTATAGGACGTGGAGCTTTATACCCGGTATATCTATGAAAAAACATGGTCAAAAACCACAAAAGAGCAAGCACTCCGCATCATCCAAGAAGAGATGCCTCAAACCGATGCGGAGGCAACACTAAAATATATACTTGAACAGCTGCAAAAAGGCAAGGCGATAACATTGGGGGAATGTCGTTTCAGGATAGTTTCCTCTGAAGGTTCTTTGGCTTGATTTGTATTTATGTAAATAAAAAATATGATTATGTGCATGAAAAAATTTACTCATCGTGACAACTTTAATGTTTGTAGGTTCTTCAGCGGCAACTACTATCATGGCACAAACTCTCACATGAATAGTATGGGTAATGTAGGCGGTATGGGAAGCATGGGTGCAAGCTCAAGAGGCGGCCGTCGTTAAAATCACCAAAGTCAGGCTGGAAACAACCTGGCTTTACCGCTTTTCTTCGCCTTTATTAACTTTCCGTATCCCAATCAACATTTAATTCATAAGTTTTTATTTTAAATAAGCGGTGTGTTATTGTTGGCATGCCAAGTCACAATCGCGTCCCAAGCGTCTTGCGCATCGTTTGCATAGATGATGATATCGGCATCGGCATGAGAGATTACCGCCTCTTCTAGCAAAAAATCAATATTAATGGCTTTTTGCCAGTATACTTTGTCAATCAGCACTACAGGCATAGGATCACTTTTTTTCGTTTGTATGAGGGTAAGGACTTCAAAAAGTTCATCAAGTGTGCCATAACCTCCCGGAAAAAAAACAAAGGCTTTGGAGCGATTGAGAAAATGAAGTTTCCGTATAGCAAAATAATGAAATACAAAACAAAGTTCCGGAGTGATGTAGGGGTTGGGGGATTGCTCAAAAGGGAGTTGAATGTTAAGTCCTATGGATTTGGCACCGACATCCATAGCCCCGCGGTTGGCTGCCTCCATGATCCCGGGGCCTCCTCCTGTCATGATGGTAACATCAGGACTGTTTGATCCGTTGCCGTTTATTCCTACCAGCCGGCCAAACTTTCTTGCCTCATCATAATAAATACTTTTTCGCACCATGCTTTCTGTGTTTTTTAAAGCCTCTAGCAGCTTTGGGGAGTGCGGTTCTTTTTCAAGTTTTTTTTCGATGTTTTTGAGCTTCTCCAATGCAGCTTCAGATGGAACGATACGTGTGCTTCCAAAAACAACGATAGTGTGTTTGACTCCTTGTTTCACCATTTCTATTTCGGCCTTAAGATAGTCAAGATGGAGTCTGACGCTTCTGGCTTCGTCTGTTTGAAGAAAATCGGTATCTTCGTAGGCAATCTTGCATTTAGAATATTTTGCAGTTTTTGATTTCTGTTTGGGATCTAATTTGCAAGAATTTTGATTTCTTTTTGATGCCTTATGCATTTTTGCCTCTGTTTTTGTTGTGTGATTATAAAAATATTTTACCATGCAGCGACTATAAACTGCATAATATTGATTTTGTTTTGTTTTATTGAAATATTTTATGAATGGTGGTAAAGTATGAAAAATAAAGAAAAGGGATCACAAATGAAAAATATTGGCATACTTTGCTCTGGCGGAGATGTTTCAGGAATGAATGCTGCATTGAAGCGTTTTGTTGAGTACAGTTTTGCAAAAGGCCTTGCACCGTATTTTATCTACAATGGGTTTGAGGGGCTTATAGATAACGACATTCATCAGGCAGGATATCATGACGTTGCAGGCATCATCTCCAGAGGCGGCACCAAGATACGTTCTTCAAGATCCAAACGCTTTATGGAAGAGAAATATCGCAGGCAGGCTGTTGAAAACCTTCATGCGCATGACATAAAATATCTTATCGTTTTGGGCGGTGACGGATCCTTTAAGGGGATGCAAAAATTAAGCCAAGAGAGCAGGGGGATCAGCTTTTGCGGGATCCCTGCCACTATAGACAACGATATCGCCGGTACAGAGTATTGTTTGGGGGTTGATACTGCGCTTAATGTAATCAGGGATGCTATAGATTCGATTCGCGATACAGCCTCTTCATTCAGCCGTGCTTTTGTGATAGAGACAATGGGAAGACAATGCGGTTATCTTGCTTTGGTTTCAGCACTCACCAGCGGTGCAGAGATGTGCCTCATCCCCGAGATCCCCTATGAACTTGAAAAATATCAAAACGCTTTTCGTCAGCAGATGAAAGAGGGAAGAGGGTATTTTATAGCCGTGGTATCCGAAGCATTGAAAAATGCGCAGCAGATTTCTGAGTGGTTTGAAGCAAAAGTAGGCATAGAGTCCAGAGTCGTGATACTGGGCCACATACAAAGAGGAGGCAATCCTACGGTATATGACCGTCTTATGGCTTTTGATTTTGTTACGCATGCCATCGATGGGTTTTTGCGGGGTGATAGTTGCAGTATTATCTGCTACGGCAAAGGGGGATTTCATGCAAAAAAAATAGAAGATGTTGCTTTTAAAGAATACGAGATAAATCCTTTTTTATTGAGACTCGGAAAAGAGTATGGCCATCAAAAATAAATGGACATAATTTATTTTTATTTAATTATACTAAGGGTACTATAAATAAAAATACAGGAGGAAACAATGAAGCATAGATTGCCACAATTACCTTATGAAATGGATGCATTGGCTCCTCATATATCAGAAGAGACTTTGCGGTATCATCACGGAAAACATCATGCCGGATACGTGAATAAACTCAATGCGCTGATCAAGGATACCGAATACGAGGAGATGTCGCTGGAGCAAATCATTCATCAGTCAGATGGTGCAATTTTTAACAATGCGGCACAGACATTCAACCACAATTTTTACTGGAAATGCCTAGGTCCGAAAAAAACGGACCCGTCTGAACCTTTGCTTAAGGCTTTAAAGGAAACGTTTGGTTCCATGGAAGCATTCAAGGAGGCATTTTCTCAGAAGGCGATAGGCCATTTTGGTTCAGGTTGGATCTGGCTGGTGATAGATGAGCATGAAAAACTGCAGATACAGGCAACATCAAATGCCCATACTCCGATCGAACACCATCTTACCCCGCTATTCGTTTGTGATGTATGGGAGCATGCCTATTATATCGACTATAGGAACGAGCGGGCAGCATATATAGAAACTTTTTGGATGTTGGTGAACTGGGAGTATGTATCTCAAATATTTGAAGGCAAAGAACATTTGAGATTATCAACGACCTTGCCTCTTTGCAATAATCCTGATGATCCCATGTGCGAATATCTTGATGACCTATCGCATCAAGATATGACAAGCAGTTGATTGTATCCAAAAAGAATAGAGTGCAAGAGCAGAGATGGATTATCTTGCGGTGTCCATGACGGTACGCTCTAAATAGTAAGTTATGCGCCAAATATGGGTGCTGACGCGAGAAAGCCATTTCATGGCTTCCAGCTGTTGGTTTCCTTCGGGAATGTCGATCTTGTCTTCGGCGATTTTGTTGGCAATAAATCCCCTAAACGGTTCGATGGCATTATTGATTGCTTCATTGCTTTCTTTGGCATATTTGGTTGCCAGCGAGAAGTTTTTGGAAGTGATCGATTCTATAATTTTTTGATTTTTTGTACAAAAATCGTTACGTTCTTCATGCAAATCAAAAGATAAAGCAGCAAATCTAGCTCTTCGCATATCCTCATCACACCGTTCATGAAGGCGTTGCAGATGATCAAGAAGATGCACAAGCGAAATCATCCGCTGCCATTCATTGATCTCTTTTGGTTGAATTTTGATCAAATCAACATAAGCTTGTGTTTCATCCAAAGAAGTTTGAAGGAGGATCAAATCCATCTTTTCCCCCTGCTCCAGATCCCCCAGAATAAAATTAATATGCTTGAGTAGGCCAATATAAAGTTCTTCAATTGAAGTGCGTGCAACTTCGAGGGCAAGAGAAGGCTCTTTAAGTAGTCTTTGGTCAAGTTTCCTGACAAAGGACGGCTCCTTTGATTTTATAATTTTTTCCATTAGATGGGCAAATTGTTTAGTAAAGGGAAGGATAAGCAAAACGCCCAGTGTATTGAAAAAAGTATGAAAAGCAACAAGCGCTATCTCAGCACTTACATCTAAAAAGTAAGGATTAATTTTTTCAAGGAAAAATACATAAGGCGTGATTAAAGAAAGCGCTAAAACCGCAGTGAGGCAATTGTAAACCACATGAGAGAAACCTGTTCTTCGGACACTTACCGAACCTCCGATCGAAGCTATTGCGGCCGTTACTGTTGTTCCTGCATCCATCCCGATAATTAACGCTGCTGCTTGTTCAAAATTGATTGCATGCAAATAGAGGACCGTCAGGGTAGCGGCGATGCCTGCGCTGGAGGCTTGTGTGATCAGTGTTGCAGCAATCCCCAGCAAGACAAGTTTTATCCTTCCCTCCCACGAATCTGAAGGAAAATAATCAGGACTAACAACCTCTTCAAAGCCGCTCAGCCCCTCTTGCAAAGAAGAAATGCCAACAAAAATTAAACCAAATCCAGCTACTGCGTAACCAAATGATGCAGCTTTGCCCTTAAAGAAAAGCTTGCCGATGACCCCCGCAAAGATAAGAGGCATCGCTATAGAAGAAAGGCTGAATTTCAATCCAAACAGTGCAACCAGCCATCCCGTAGCCGTAGATCCGATATTGGCTCCGAAAATAATGCCCAATGCCTGAGGAAAAGTCATCAAGCCTGCGCCGACAAAACCGACCGCCATAACGGTTGTTGCGCTGGAGGACTGCAATAAAGTGGTGCTTATGGCACCCGTCAAGGCACCGGAGTAGGGGCTTTTGGTAAAACGCATTAATGCGTTTTTGATCATATCCCCTGTTAGAGAGCGCAGTCCGTCTGTCATGACAATCATTCCAAGCAAAAATAACCCCAAACCTCCAAATGCTTTGATGATGGCAGGGATAAGTATTTCGTATGACATGGTATGGTTTATTTTTGTTGCTGCATTATATTTTTATGGGAAAAGAGGTTTTTATAGCCGCTATAAAACGTAAGATTGATCAGGGCTCCTGTCAGTGCACACAGAGTATCTTTTTGGGCATCCCACTCGTCTCCCTGTGTACCAAGAAAAGCTGTTCCGAGTTCAGGATGCAAAATGACTGCAGCCAGCCATTCAAGCATCTCATACATAGTAGAAATGGAAATGACAAGGGTCAAAGTAAAAAGCAGTGCTGTTTTGACTGACGAGATAGAGGGTGCAGCCATTTCAAAAATAATGCGAAAGAGCAACAGGCCAAAAAGAAAATGTACCAAACGGTCAAAATGATTTCGTTCAAATCCAAGAAACCGAGTGATCACATCAAAATGTTCCATTTCCGCATACGTATAGTGCGATCCCAAAGAGTGCAGGCAGGCAAATATCAGAAGCGCTACAAGTGCAGTCAAACTAAACCGGCGGCGACTATCCATCCATACGATAAAAGGAAAAAAGAGAAACACCAATATGTTTTCGATCAACCAGTCTTCGGGGTATTTGGGATTGATCGCCATGGTGACCCAAACTAAAATGTAGATTCCGTAGATAAGTTTATGGGATTGCGGCATAATAAATTCTTTTTTCTTAGCATTATACTATTTGAAAATAAAGAATTAAATATTTTATGTTATGAAAATTATATTAATCATAATAATTAATTAACAAAAAATTAACAAAGTTTGCATAGACTACTTTACGCAAAAGAGGCCTGTTCGTATCTTTTCTATTGGCGTAGGAATACGAACAAACACACATTACATCGCAAAATGTAACATTTTAGTATAGCATAAAAAGATTACTTTTGCTCCTCTTTTGCGATAAAAAGGAGCGAGTATATGTATAACAAAAAGATCAGCATTGTTGTTTCTAGTATGATTTTTGGTTTAATGACCCTGCATGCAGAAACTTCCGATTTGGGAACTATCCAGGTTGAGTCTACAACCATAGATGATAAAATTGAATCAAAAAAAAATGAACCGTCTTCTGTTGCCACAGTCAGCGGCGAAAAAGTAGAAGAGAGCAAGGCGGAAAACATCCAAAAAATTCTGCAGGCAATCCCCGGTGTTACCACAGAGATACAAAGCGGTGATTCTCTTAAGATACACATAAGAGGAGTCGAAAATCAGCGTTTTATGGGAGAAAAACCCGGAGTGGCTATCGTAATAGACGGTGTGCCCGTTTTTGAAAGAACAGGCCGGGTCAATATCGACCTGGATAACATAGAAAGCATTAAAGTGATCAAAGGGGGAGCGAGCTATTTGTTCGGTGATGATGCACTCTCAGGTGCGGTGATCATCACAACCAAAAAAGGCGCGCAAAATGCCGGCGGCAAATTTGAGGTAGAATCAGGCACCTACGGTTACAAAAAGTATTTGGCAAAATACGGGGTATCCAAAGAGAATTACAATGCATACTTTCAAGCAAGCAAGCGAAAAAAAGACGGCTTTTATGAAGATTCCGATTATAAAACGGATTATCTTAACGGAAAAGTTCAGTACTATATAGACGATACCAGCGATATCACCGCGGGATTTGAATACTCAGAGAGGGATAAAAATTCTCACGGTACCGTAACGGGAGAAACCGAAGCAGAGATTAATCCTGAAAGTATATGGACTGAAGGCAATGACGGGGTGCGTGACTACTCGGCAATGTATGATGTGAAACTGTTAAAAATGTTTGCAACCTATGCCAAAAACTTCGATGAAAACAAAAACCTTCTTGTGAATGTCTACCAATACGGCGATGATACCAATTTTTATACCGCATATGCCGACTATGACGGTGATCATAACCCGGTGACCGATCCGAGTTTCAAGCCAAACTATAACGAATACAAACAGATACAAAGAGGTATCAAGAGTGAATTTAGAGACGCTTTTGAGAAATCTGCTTACATGGTCGGTGTAGATCTTCGGAAAA
>JAUPLS010000030.1 GCA_030836805.1 Campylobacterota bacterium
ATTTATCTCTATAGGGGCAACGGCTTATGCAGAGTTTGGCGAAAAAAACTATCTGAAATCAAATGATCAAATCTATGTCATTGCTTACGATAAGTATAAAGACAGGGGAGATATGCAAAAAAGTGAAAGTAAAATTATATTGCACCAAAGGGTGCAATAGTTTAGCGTATATTTTTTTTGATATCGGCGATGAATTCCGTGATATCGTCATGAAGGGCTTGTAAATCTTCTTCATGTTCGACTTCATCGGCAAGTATCGAAGAGACAATATCATACGTCACGATATCTTTATCCTTGGTCATTTCGGCAATTTTAGAGTAAATGCTGATCGCACACTGTTCCCCCTTGATGGCATCATTGAGTATGGCAACCACATCAAACTCTTTAGGTTCTTCATATCCGCAGTTGGTATGCGTGAACCATTGTTGCGGATGTGTCAACGGGGTGCCGCCAAGCTGAAGGATTCGGTCTGCCACCATGGTAGCATGTCTAAGTTCATCGGCAGCATGCTGTGTCAGTTCGGTGATCGCAGCATCTTTCATAATCCCTTTGATCACTTTTGCTTCGATAAAATATTGATAGTAGGCTAACCATTCATCCGCATATGCTTTGTTGAGTTCGGTAATAATATCATTGATCTCTAATCCCTTGATGATTGAATTCCCTTTTCGTGCCATAATTTATCCTTTTAAAATGATGTAAAGAAACTTTTTCTTTTTTAATAATAGTCTCTTTTGACTTAAATAATAATTGTTTTCCTTTGATCTATATTGAGACAATCTTATGATATTTTTGTTAGAATGAGAAAGAGAAGTGAGAGGAGTAATATGAAACAATTTTTTATTTTTAGTATGATATTTTTGATAATAGGGTGTGGAGAAAATAATGATATTCAAAAAGCAAGATTGCTCAGCGGCCATTATCAGGACAACAAGGTTTCTTCCATAGATCTTCCCAAAGAAGAAGCTCCTCAAAATGAAACGATTCTTTTAGAAGAGATGAAATATCAAAATAAAGTTGATCTTGCCAAGATCGAAGCAGAGAAAGCAAAAGCCCTTTATCTTCTCGAATTGGAAAAATCAAAAATGGAAATGTCGAGCCAGCAAGAGATCACCGCAATGGCGCAGCAAACTCAAAAAGAGGTTGCACTGGCCAAAGAACAGCGGATCGCAGCCACAAAAGACAAAGATATTGCATTGTATCAAATAACAATAGGTGTCGCAGCGTTATTGGTTTTGTTCGGGATGGTGCTTTTTTTGTGGATCTATAGAAAAAGCAGAAATGATAAACTTAAAATACATGAAGAGACGCTCAGGCATCAGGCTTTTATGCAAGCAAGCCAACAGCAGCATGAAAAAATGAATAAAATTTTAGAAATCATTGTGGATGAAAAAGCAGATAAAACAGTTAAAAAAGAGCTGGTTAAGCTGCTCAAAGAGCAAGGGCCGCCTGCCCTCCTAGAACACCGTTAGCCTTTAAACCAATTTTTTACCCTGTCAAATGCAGATTCAAAAGTAGATTTGTGGGGGCGGCTTTCTACGCCGTAGCTTTCTTGAAGTTGTTCAAGGAGTTCTTTTTGTTTGCTGTTTATTTTTTGAGGCAGTACCATGCGTACTTGAGCAATAAGGCGGCCTTTTCTTCCTGTATGTACGTCGGGAATGCCTTCGCCCTCAAAGACAAACTGCTCTTTGTCTTTGGTGCTTTGCTTAAGCTCAAGCTTCAATTCTCCCTCTAGGGCTGGTATGATGATTGTTTCGCCCAGAACAGCTTGAGTAAAGAATACCGGAACTTCGATATAGACATCATTGCCGTTACGTATAAAGTACTCATCTTCTTCGACTAAAAACGTTACATAAAGATCTCCCCGGCTTTTATTTTTGGCCTCATTCCCATGGCCTTGTACCCTAAGGCGATTGCCGCTATCCACGCCTGCGGGGATATTGATGGTTACAGAATCTTTTTCTTCGTGGTATCCTTTGCCTTGACAGCTGACACAGTTTTGAGCGATTTTTTGTCCTCTTCCATGACATTTGGGACAGGTTTGCGTAAATGTCATTGGCCCTTGGCGCATGATCACTTGACCTCGGCCTCCGCAATAGTCACATACTTCAAGCTTCCCGTCTTTGGCTCCTGTTCCTTGACAATCTTTGCATGATGTTTTGTAGAAAATATCTACTGTCTTTTTGCATCCAAATACTGCTTCATGAAAAGCCAATGGAAATTCTATCTCGAAATCCAAGGCATATTTTTGGTTTGGATCTTTGCGTGTTTGTCCAAAACCGCTTCCAAACCCCCCGCTTGCACCGCCAAACATAGAGTTGAAGATGTCCATAATATCATCCATATTTCCGCCGCCAAAGCCACCGCCCATACCGTGTCCTTCAAGTCCTGCTTTTCCGTATCGGTCATAAATAGCTCTTTTTTCTTCATTGCTTAGCACTTGATAGGCTTCATTGACAAGTTTAAACTTTTCTTCGGCTTCTTTGTCCTCAGGATTTCTGTCTGGATGATATTTCATCGCCAATTTTCGATACGATTTTTTAAGTTCACCACCCGAGCAGCCTCTGCTGACTTCTAATACTTCATAATAATCAAGCTCTGTCATTTTCTGTGCTTCCCTCTTTATTCTTAGTGGATTATTTTGGCGAATTCTACCATAATTTGGCTATAATCACAAAAACCAACACGGGGGCAGAGATGGTAGTCCACATTGTCATGTTTCAGTTTAAAGAAGAGAACAAAAAAGCCAATATCATTCAAGCCAGGCAGATGCTGGAAAATTTGATGGGGGCTGTACCTTCGCTTAGAAGTATGGATGTGGGGATCAATTTTTCGACAGAAGGCAGAGCCATGGATCTTAGCATCATTGCCTCTTTTGAAAGCAAAGAAGGACTTGATGCCTATGCGATCCATCCTGAGCACCTTAAAGTAATAGACTTCATTAAGACAGTAGTGGAATATTCAAAAGTAGTAGACTATGAGAGAGTATGAGAAAGTACAAAGTAGAAGCGTTTGAAAATCTGGTAGAAGCATTTGGAACATTGCCTGGCATTGGCAAAAAAACAGCGATTCGTTTAGCTTACCATGTGGTGATGGAAGACGGGTTCGCAGGAATGAAGCTTGCGCACGCTATCGAAACAGGTGTGAATAGCATTCAAAAATGCAGCAAATGTCACAATATGAGTGAAGATGAATTGTGTGCCATCTGTTCTGATCCTTACAGGGACAGCTCTAAGCTTTGTATCGTACAAAGTGCCAAGGATATTTTAACCATAGAAGAGAGCAGGCAGTTTTCCGGTGTTTATTATGTGGTTTCGCAGGTGAGTGACCTGGATGAAAGTCATCTTTTTTATGCCGTACATGGTGTAGATGAAGTAATTTTTGCCTTTCCTCCAAGTCTTGCTACCGATACGATGATTCTTTATATTGAAGATAAACTCAAAGGGTTAAATATCAATTTTACCAAAATAGCCCAAGGAGTGCCTACGGGGGTGGAGCTCGAAAATATCGATCTGCTTTCACTCTCTCGTGCGCTTGAGGCGAGAGTAAAAATTTAAAGTAGAGAACCCACGGCTACTCTTGGGCGCATTTTTCGTTGATATAATCTTGGACAAATTGACGCACCTGGGTATAGACAAACGAATCTTTGTAAGTATCAATTTTCCCGCCGCTGGCATTGGGGTGCCCGCCGCCCCCGCCGATATGTTCAGCCATTTTTGACACATCCATTTTGTTGTTGCTGCGCAAAGAAAAATGTCCCCTGAAGTTGATATCCATATAAAAGTCATAATCGGGATTGTTGACAAGAAAAGTATTGCCGATGATGGAAGTATTGCCTATGTTGTACCCTAAGATACCTTTGTATTCTTTGTAGTGAATGGTGAGGCGTGCCTTGTCAATACTTAAAAGATCTGTGACATAAAAAGCAACAAGGTTATCTTTTGTGTTGTTTATTTCTTGCATGAAAAAGCTTTTTTTGATCTGGTGCAGCGCATCATCTAGTTTGATGGGGGCATCGATGTCATCTACTCTTTGCTTTGCCGCTTCGATAAGTGAAAGCTTCAAGGCTCTGTCTTGGTCTGGGAACAAGATACGATTGATCTCTTTTGCGCCAGAAATCATGCCAAGCATCACTTTGCCGTATTCAAAAAGCGTATCTTGGTTCAGCCAGATATCAACGGCATTGACTGCCTGTACAATATGCAAAAGCGTATGGTCTAGATCAAAATCATAATGTTTTTTGAGCCAATCATAAGTAATGCGCGTGGCACTGCGGGAAGTATCCAGTATGTACCATGCAAAACGTTCTGCGGCATTGATGCCTGTGGCATGGTGGTCAAGCAGTTGCAATTTTGCACCGATGCGCAGGGCTTCTTTTTCTATCCAATTTGCTTCCTTGGTATTCAAGTTAAGGTCTGTGATGAGAATCAATGCTTCGGTATTCTCTCCGTGAACAAATTTGTCTTGCTCGATCTTGTGGACTATCTCTTCAAGCCTTGCAGTCACTTCCGGCCCATAGTTTGCATTGTAGCATGCTGTGTTTTGAAAGCATTGCGCGGTAAGATATTGGCATGCATAACCGTCAAGGTCGATATGGGAGAGATGGTAAATGTATTGTTTCATGATAAATGATACCTTTTTAATTTTTTAATCACACTAAAATGCGGTTACTCGCATAAACAATCGATGAGATTGTCGTGGCGAAAATATTTTTTAGATTTTGTTTAAAAAACGTTTTTTATAATATGTCCCCCAGGGTAAGATCAAACAAAAAATCATCTATTCTTGTTTGAAACTTGAGTAAAAACGGAGAAATAGCGCAGCTTCCGATCGTTCCGTTTGGGCAAGTTTGGGCGTATTGGGCACAATCAAAGACGGTAGGTGATTTTCCCTCTGCTGCAAAAATGATGTCATAGACTGGGATCTTATAAATATCTTTTGCTAACAAAAATCCGCCATGTGCACCCTTCCTGGATTCCAAAATACCTTGCTTGGCTAAATTTTGAAGAATTTTTGCAAGAAAACTTTTGGGGATGCAAAGTTCATTTGCCAATTGCTCAGCCCCAATAGGAGCCTCTGCTTTTCGAATCGTATCCAAAGAGAGTAATGCATATTCGCTCGCACGTGTTAATAACATAATGAGGCCTTATTTAATGAATTAAGAGTATATTACTCTAATTTAGATTAGAGTTTGGTTTGATGGGATGTCGCAAGCACTTTGATCTAAGCTTTAAAAAAGAATATTATGGTATTATGGCGATCCAAAAATGTATTTGGAAAATAAATTACCAATCAGGAGGTCATTATGGCTTTAGATCAGGCGAAAAAAGCAGAAGTTATTGCAAAATACGCTAGAGGCGACAAAGATACAGGTTCTACAGAAGTGCAAGTAGCACTTATCACGGAAAGAATCGCATATCTTACAGAACATCTTAAAACAAATAAAAAAGACCACTCCTCAAGAGTAGGACTTCTTAAACTTGTAGGTCAAAGAAGAAGACTTATGAGATATCTTAAAACAAAAGATATCAGTCGATGGAACACCATCAAGACAGATCTTGGTATCAGAAACTAATTTCTTCTCTACAATCGCACACTTTAGAGTGTGCTGATATATTCCGCTACTGAGCGAATTTCTTCTTTGCTATATCTATCCAACAAATTCTTTTTATATATTTTTGCGATAGGCATTGCTTTCTTTTCACCCGATGCAAACTTTTCGACATCGGAAATAATCTTTTCTGCAGACATCCCTTTAATGGCTTTGGAGTGTTCCGCGGCAATTTTTTCTGCCTGATAACCGTGACAGCCTGCACATGTTTTGTCATAGATAGATTTCCCGGACGCTGCACACAAAAAACTTGTAGCCAAGAGAGGCAGTAAAATTCTTATTTTTTTCATTTTTTCTCCTTTTTTAAATTGTAACAAACACCGAATCCTGTAACGCTTAAAGAGGCTATCGCTATATAAAATCCTATTTGGAGACTATATTAGCGAAGAGAATTTGTTGTAAAGTTCGATTTTTGAAGTGACACGGTATTTGTTGAAAATATTTTTCATATGTGTTTTGAGCGTATTGATCGATATTCCCAATGTTTCTGCAACCTCACTGTAAGAATTTCCATTCAATACCTTGCGAACGATCCTTTTTTCCTGTTCGGTGAGCAGCTTCATGTTTTCGTCGACCCTCATGCATCTGGAGTAGACGATACTATAATGTTTGTCATGTAGAGGCTGCAGCAGTGTTTGAAATATATTTTGAATATTTTCTAGTTTTTTAAGGTCGATTTTGTTTTCTGCTTGAAAGATGAAGCATACATAGCCGATTTTTTCTTGCTTGTCAAAAGCATAAAGAGGCATCAAAACAGCCTCCTTCATTTGTATCTCTTCGCTAAACGCTTTGGCTTCTTTTTGTGTCAATATCCCCTTGAACAGTTCGCAGAGGTCATGTATTTTATGATATTTTTGTCCGAGATTAAAATGATCGGTGCAGTTTTTGACAAAGTGATCCCAATCCAGCTTTTTTTTGGAAAAAAGATAACGTCCCAAAAGATGGGAAAAGAGCCTATGTTTTTCAATGACATACTCTATATGGACTTTTTGATGTTCATTTACGCAAATTGCGATGATATCCGCCTCTGATTTTTCAAGGTAAAAATCAATATTTTTATGCAAAAGCGTTTTGAGGTTTCTGCCTTGAATAATACATCCTTGAATCTCTATGATCTTATGGAGAATCTCCTGATCTGTGATGGTGTGCACAGGGTTTGCCTTTTTTAATATTTTAATCATTGTATTGCATATTGTCTTAAGATATACGCACATTCGGAGACGGAGATCAATGGGGCCGACGAGAATACAACCAAAACGACCAGTGAAAATATGCCGGTAAATTTCCATATCCACAGATATATAGACGGAAGCGGATGCAGGGGCCTCAAAATATCACGCAAGTGCTTACAGGCTGGGAAACAACCGTGGATGCAAGATTCTTTACGACACCGGAAGGAATGTTTGATGAGACTGGCTTGGAATCAGATAAAAGCAATCCGAATGTATTCTTTGTGACATGGGGAAATGTTGGTCGTATAGATAATACTGATCCTAATTCAGAAACAGCAGAAGGAGACCTTTTCTACCGACGTTCAACTGACAGTGGTGTAACATGGGAGCCTGAGCGCGTGCTTTCAAACAGAGAAAAAAGCGTGATCCAGGAAAAAGAGGTAGAGAGTTTTGCATCGCCTGACGGAAAAACGATCTACAATGTGTGGCTGCAAGACGAGGAGGAGTTTAATGCTACCGATCCGGATTCTGGTGTGGACAGCTGGTTTGGATGCGTGGATTACAATATCTCAATCGTGCCTGAGTAAATAGTATAAAGTGGGCTTTGGCTCACTTTTTGTCCAACAAAAAAGCAAAAGACACCAAGCGATACTTTTTGCTTTTTTTGTTATGATCATTAAAAAAGGGGGAGTGGAAAAATGAAAACAAGAAAATATGCACTGGCAACAGCAGGGCTGTTTGCTTTTATAGGATTAAATCAGGAGGCACAGGCTTTGCCTATGTTTTCTATGCAGACCGGGATGGATTGCAAATCGTGCCATTTGCAGCATATACCAAAGCTCAATGAATTTGGCAGAAAATTTGCAGTTTCGGGAATGACGTTGAGTAAAAAGATTTTAGATGAAAATATGACCGCGACAGATATCAATCCTTCCGTTATGGTCAAATCGCTTTATCAAAAAACATGGGACAAACCGGGCGCTTCGGGCGATGTCAGCACTAAAAGCAAAACAGAAGACGGAGAGGTGTCGATCCCGAAAACGGCCAGCCTTTATCTTGGCGGCAGAGTAAGCGAAAATCTTGGAGGGCTGGTGAATCTTTCTTATAAAAAAGAGGAAGATGAAGCCATCTCTGCAAAAGCAGTGTATGTTCAAAAAATCGAAGATGGCTTCTGGGGGATAGTGGGATCTTCTTTTGCCGATTTTGGCCCATTTTCCGGTATGGAGTTTTATAACACCGGATTATATAAGCCGCTAAGATCATTTGATATCAGAACGCTCTCCAATGCGTTTCAGGCATCAACGATAGGCACGGGCGCATCAACAGGGCTGCAAGTTTATTGTGACAAGGGCAATCTTTTCAGTACAGGGGATCATTTTTTTGTGACAGCGGGTATCTATGCACCGACACAGGATAATCTTTATATGGATATTGCAGACAATATCCTTCCTTTTGCCAGAGTTGCCTACTCGTATCCCGTAGGTGATTTTACTATGATGCTGGGTGCTTTTGCCATCAACGGGGGCTCAACGGTTGCGCCTACTGAGTCTCTAAGTATGGAAAGAGAAACATACGGGATTGACTTGCAAATCGAGGGAGAGATTGCACAAAAACTTATTTCTTTGAATGTTGCAAAGGTGTTAAAAAACGAAGTTACCTACACGGGGATCGATGCCGGTTTGATTCATGAGCTTGACAATCTGGACAATGAGGCATTTTCGATAGAAGGCGAAGTGAACCTTACGCCTGATTTTGGCGTGAAGCTGGCCTATATGGATTACAATGACCGCTATACGTATCCAGATCACGACCATGAATCAACCAATCAATTTGTTGACGTGAGGGATTTGGACCATGCGATTACCGTGGGGCTTGATTATTCGTTTGAATTTTACCTGCCGATGAAAGCCGCGGCAGAGTATTGCTGGGCGAAACCGAGTTTGGATAGAGTGAAAGATTATGAAACACTTCTTTTTTCTTTAAATATGCTTTTTTAAATCTGAAAACAAAGCATCAATGAAGGACTTTGTGTCTTTATTGGTGCTCTTTTTGCTGTTTTAACGTTTTCTATAAAATTCTTATACCTAAACACCTTTCTTGGTATCAGTATGTTTACTTTTGTGTTAGTTTATTTTTTTATAAAACCTTTAACGGCCTTTTTAAAGTTTAGCCAATATCACTAAACTTAATTTATAAAAAATACGAAGCATATACTTGACAATCATTCGCTCAATGTTGTATAATTATTTGAGCATTTAAATGAAATGCAATTTATCTATAAAAAGGAGGTGTGTAAATGAGTCAGGAGAAAGAAAATTTTCAAGACGAAAAAGCACCCAAAGAGCAGAATGAAATTCAAGAAGAGATGACACAGGAAGATCTTTTGGCTCAAACTCAAGCTCTTGCAGATGAATACAAAGATAAATATCTTCGTGCGCATGCAGATTTTGAAAACTCCAAAAAACGCTTAGAAAAAGATAAGGCGAATGCTATCGCGTTTGCAAATGAGGGTTTTGCCAAAGACCTTTTGGCGGTGATTGACTCTTTTGAAAATGCGTTAACTTCTATTGAAGGCGTGGATGAAGAGAATACACACGAAGTACTTGAAAAAATGAAAGAGGGCGTAAAGCTCACTTATGAACAACTTAAAAAAGTTTTAGAAAAAAACTCTATCAAAGAGATCGGCTGCGAAGGCGTATTTGATCCTGAAATCCATCAGGTGATTATGCAAGTGGAGAGCCAAGGACACCAATCAAACGAGATTGTGCAGGTGATGCAAAAAGGGTATACTTTAAAAGAGAGAGTATTGAGGCCTGCAATGGTCAGTGTGGCAAAATAAAAATTTAACAAAGGATAAATACATGGGTAAAGTATTAGGAATAGATTTAGGAACAACAAACTCTGCAATGGCAGTTTATATCAATGGTGAAGCAGCGATTATCGCCAACAAAGAAGGAAAAAACACTACACCTTCCATTGTAGCTTTTACAGACAAAGGCGAAGTGCTTGTGGGTGAAACGGCAAAAAGACAAGCCGTAACCAATCCGGAAAAAACGATCTACTCCATCAAAAGAATTATGGGGCTTATGAGTGACGAAGAAAAGGCCGCCGAAGCAAAAGAAAGATTGCCTTATCACGTTATAGACAGAAACGGTGCCTGTGCGATCGAAGTGGCCGGAAAGGTTTATACACCGCAGGAGATTTCAGCAAAAGTATTGATGAAACTCAAAGAGGATGCAGAAGCTTATCTGGGAGAAAAAATAACAGATGCCGTTATCACGGTTCCGGCTTATTTTAATGATGCACAAAGAAAGGCAACCAAAGAAGCAGGCACGATCGCAGGACTTAATGTACTAAGAATCATCAATGAGCCCACATCAGCGGCGCTTGCATATGGATTGGACAAAAAAGAGTCTGAGCAAATCGTAGTGTATGACCTTGGCGGGGGTACATTTGACGTAACAACGCTTGAAACAGGCGATAATGTCGTAGAAGTTATGGCGACAGGCGGGGATGCATTTCTTGGCGGGGATGACTTTGATAATAGAATTATCGATTTTGTTGCAAATGAATTTAAATCTGAAACGGGTATTGATATCAAATCGGACGTGATGGCGCTTCAAAGAGTAAAAGATGCGGCCGAAACAGCCAAAAAAGAGCTTTCATCAGCAATGGAAACAGAAATCAACCTTCCATTTATCACCGCAGATGCGACAGGACCTAAGCACTTGGTCAAAAAGATCACCAGAGCAAAATTTGAGTCACTTATCTCAGATTTGGTAGCAGGTACGATCAAAACGATTGAAGCTGTTCTCAAAGATGCGGGCTTGAGCAAATCTCAAATCAATGAAGTAGTGATGGTCGGCGGATCAACAAGGGTGCCTTTGGTGCAAGAAGAAGTTAAAAAATTCTTCGGCAAAGAGCTTAACAAATCTGTAAATCCGGATGAGGTTGTTGCGCTTGGTGCGGCTATCCAAGGCGGGGTACTTGCAGGCGACGTAAAAGACGTGTTGCTTCTTGATGTAACTCCTTTGAGCCTTGGGATTGAAACATTGGGGGGGGTTACAACTAAAGTAATTGAAAAAGGCACTACGATCCCTGCAAAAAAATCACAAGTATTTTCAACAGCCGAAGACAATCAGCCCGCTGTGAGCATTCATGTACTTCAGGGTGAACGCGAATTTGCCAAAGACAACAAGTCGTTGGGCATGTTTGAACTAAGAGATATTCCCGCGGCTCCAAGAGGTGTGCCTCAGATTGAAGTGACTTTTGATATTGATGCCAACGGTATCTTGACTGTTTCGGCACAAGACAAAGGTACAGGCAAATCCCAAGAGATTAAAATCACCGGTTCGTCAGGACTTAGCGATGCCGAGATAGAAAAAATGGTTCAAGATGCAGAAGCACATAAAGCAGAAGATGAAAAAAGAAAAGCCGTTGTGGAAATAAAAAATCAAGCAGATGCATTGATTCATCAAACTAGAAAATCAATCAGTGATTTGGGTGAAAATTTTGATGCCGGAGAAAAAGCCAATATCGAAAAAGCGATAGAAGATCTCGAGGCAACATTGAAAGACGACAATGCAACCAAAGAGCAAATCGAAGAGAAATTAAAAACATTAACAGAAAAAAGCCATAAATTAGCCGAAGCGATGTATGCCAAAGAGCAAGGCGGAACCGATGCTGCAAAAGGCGGCAAAAAAGCAGACGATGACGATGTTATTGATGCTGAAGTAGAGTAATATTCGCTGCTTTACACTCCTTAAATCCCCATTTTGTGGGGATTTTAATACCCTCTTTCTCCTATTAATTCATTTTAAGCTATAATTATTTTGTTATGATGATACATCTCAAGGATAGAAAAATGGAAACAAAAAAATGTATGACGCTTCAAGAAGCCAGAGAAGAAATCGATAAGGTGGATGAGCAGATCGTGATGCTGATTGCCAAAAGAAATGAGTATATCAAGCAGATTGCGCATTTTAAAAACAGTATCGATGAGATCAAGGCAGATGATCGGATACAGGATGTTATTTCAAGAGTCAGAGAACAGGCAATCTCATTGGGCCTTTCTCCCAACCTTATTAATGACCTGTATGTCAGAATGATCGATGCCATGGTAGAGAGCGAAATCTCAGAGTTTAAAAACGCAAAAAGTTACTAACGATCTTTTTGTGCAGCCAGTCTAAAAGTAGCATGGCAGGAGAGCGTAGCGTATGTATTGCATCGGGATTTCGCCCTCGCCGTTTATTTAAAAAGTGTTGCACCCTACTATGGCATGCCATAATTATAAAGGCGGTAAATGAAAATACTTTTACTTGAAGACGATGTGATCTTGCAGGAAATTGTAGAAGAATTTTTAAAGGAAAACGGGTACGAGGTAGAATCTTTTTTTGATGGTGAAAAAGCTTTAAGCGCCATTGGAAATAAACATTATGCCTTGCTGCTTTTGGATATCAATGTGCCTGCCATAGATGGATTTGAGATTCTTTCCTATCTTCGCGATATCAACAATACAACACCGGCTATCTATATTACTTCTCTTGGGACCATAGAGGGCCTTAAAAAAGGATTTTCCCTGGGTGCGGATGATTATCTTAAAAAACCTTTTGAACTTGAGGAGCTGCAGATGCGTATTGAGCGTATTGTAAAGCTTTATCGTTTGCAAGAAGAGATTATGATTGACGATATAAAATTTATTCCCAAAGCCCATCAGATTATCATAGGAGATAAAGTCACAGAGATGAGGCAAAAAGAAATGCAGGTGTTGGAGTATTTTATTCGAAACAAAGGAAAGATCGTTTCTTTCGATGAGATTATAGAAAATGTTTGGAAAGAAGAAGGCATGCCTACGTATGCGACAATCCGCACCTATATAAAAAATCTCAGGAAGATGCTTCCTAAAAATTATTTTGAGAATATTAAAGGAGAAGGTTATCGATTTAACATCATATGAGCGCAAATCACTTTTTCGCTTTATTTCTTTATATCTCTCTTCAGTGTTTGTTTTGCTTGCTATCATAGGATATTTATTTTTTGAAAATAATCGGGCTTCCATGGTGAGCGCCATGAAGTACGAAATGATGTATCAGGCACGTATACTTTCTTCAAAGATAATCTTGGCTGCAATGAGTGAGAAAACCATGACCCCTTTTGAAAAAAAAGCATTTTTAAAAGGCTTGAAGCATTGTCGGTTTGAAGTGGGGTATTATGATAAATATCAAAAGCCTCTTTTTGCGGAGATAAAAGGGTTTACTTCTTTTGATGTTTCTTTTTCGATAGAAAAAGGGAGTTGCTACAGTATTCTAGAGGACCCTAGCGAACACATGGGGGTGCGCTATGTCGTACTTAAAGAAAGCAATCTTTCTGGAGTCTTGCAGCGATTACGGATTAAAATTATCAGCTATCTTGTTTTTTCTTTTGTTCTCATGGGAATAGTAGGATATTTTTTGGGCAGACTTTTTTTGCAGCCGGTCAGGGAGCAGATAGAATCTTTGGATCGGTTTATCAGTGATACTACGCACGAGCTCAATACTCCTCTTTCAGCGATTTTGATGACGATTCAATCGCTTAAAGATGTGGAGCCTAAAAAAATGAAACGACTTGAAGCCAGCGTTAAAAGACTAAGTACCATGTACAGCTCTTTAACCTATAGGCTTGAAGGAAAAGCGGAGCCTGATGAAGCGGTAGATATGGCAAAAGTTATCCAAGAACGTGCAGAGTATGTCAAGGAGCTGATAGATTCCAAGCATCTCAATTTGGAACTCAAGCTTGAATCCACAAAAATACTGATCAATCAAGGAAGTGCTGAGAGACTTATAGATAATCTTCTCTCTAATGCCATCAAATATTCTGATGTCCAAGACAGCATCATGGTTATTCTCAATAACAGAGTGCTTAAGGTGCAGGATACAGGCATAGGCATAGATGAAAAGGCCCAAAAAGATATTTTCAAGCGATATGTCCGTGCCAACAAAGAACGTGGAGGATTTGGCATAGGCCTTCATATTGTATTTGCTATTTGCAAAGAGTATAAAATCAAACTGGACGTAAAGTCCAAAAAAGGAGAAGGAAGCACTTTTGTGCTTGTCTTTCCTGAAGTGAAGTGATAAAGATCAGCGTATTGTCACGCTACCTTTCTACGCTATTCATAAGTATTCCGATCACATCCGTCATTGTCAAAATGCCGAGCAACTCATTGTTGTCGATGACGAGCAGCCGCTTGATACTGCTTGTTACCATCATTTTGGCTGCATATTTTACGTTGAGTTTTGCCGAAACAGATATGGCAGGTATGGTTGCAATATCATATACATTTAAAAGATCGATATCTCCATCTTCTGCAACAATACTTTGTAAAATATTTTTAAAAGTCACCAGGCCATAGGCACCGTCTTCATGATTTTTCTCCACAATGACAGAGCGTACTTTGTGTGTTTTCATTAATTGAAGTGCTTGGCGTACTGAAGCAGCAGGTGAAACAAGGATCAATTTTTCTTTGGGGGTCATGACATTTTGAACTAACATGGTTTATCTCCTATAACATATTTTTAATATCATCTTCAAATTTTTGCAACTCTTTGGTGTCCAATCCGGCAACATGGCTTAGGGGTATTGTAACGGCAAGGCCGCTATTTTCAGGATTGTCCAAATCAAATGTTTCTCTCAAAACTCTCATGACTTTCAGGGAAAGTTTTCTTGGCAGGATAAAGAGCAATACCGATATGTTCTCTTCAAGCGTTAAGCCAAAAAAGACCTTTTTTTCTTCAAGGCCGATATTTTTCCCGGCGATAATGGTGACACTGCCTGCCCCCGCTTCTTTGGCTACCTTGATAGCCTCCTCCTCATCTTTATCTTGAATGATGGCGATAAGTGCCGTAAATTTCATGATGCAACTCCTTTTATTTTGGATTGTTGATA
>JAUPLS010000031.1 GCA_030836805.1 Campylobacterota bacterium
AACAGCACGCCGTAGACTATATCAATATCAAATTGGCAAAAACAGCAGGTATCACCCAGGCGCTCAAGCTTGCAGATATTGTGAACGGCTTTGGGGTCAAATGTATGCTGGGCTGCATGCTGGAAGGCCCTTTTTCTGTAGCCGCCGGCGCGCATGTCGCTTCAGCCAAAGCCCACATCATTACAATGATAGACCTTGATGCGGTGAGCCTGCTTTCACATAATCCGGTTCAAACTTCCGTGCAATTTGAAGAAAGTCAGATTGCACTTAGTGAGGAAATTGGATTGGGGGTGAGCCTTTTGTCTTAATTTTTGCAATCTAGGATCCTTTTCGTATGATATAATAAGAGAAAAGAGGGTTCGTCTTTTTTATAAAATAAAAACACAGAAGGCAAAATATGATAATGAAAATATTAGGGATAATTTTGTTAAGCATCAGTATTCTGCATGCAGAATATATTCTTAAACAAAGCCATAGAGCCAAAAGCAAAATAGATCTGATGCCTCAAAATAAAGTTGCCGATATGAAATCCATTCCTCAAGACCCCGCTTACTATGCAAATCAGATAAAACCATTTTCGACACACAAACAACAAGCACTTGATAAAGAGTTTAATGAAAGGTATTTTTATCCTTGGGAGTTAAGCAAGCTTGACATACCTGCAGATGATTTTGGATGGGAAGAGCGTTTTGTTGTTCAAAAACCTATTTTCAGGGAAAATGGAAAAATAATACCTCCTTCAATCTATGGCCAATGGCTGGAGAATGCCAATATGTCACAAATAGACACCAAAAAATACAAAGCGATTACTATACGCCATACTGATGTGAAAGCATTGCCTGCTGCGGAATCATTTTACCGTGACCCTAGAAAAGTTGGAGAAGGTTTTCCGTTTGATTACAATCAAAACTCTACCTATCACATCAATGTTCCTCTTTATATTTCCCATTTCTCTAAAGATAAAAGATGGGCGTTTGTGCGCGGTGCATATACATTCGGCTGGGTGAAAGTGAATGATCTCGCTTTGGTTGATAAAACTTTTATCGAAACATTTAAAAACGGAAACTATGCGATGGTAATCAAGGACAACCTCAGGCTTTATCGCAACAACAATCAAGAAACCATAGTAAAGCTCGGATCTCTTTTTCCTATCGCAAAAGATAAAAAACACTATTTGGTTGCCTTGAGAGATACCAAAGGCAGAGCGCATATTAAAAAAGTAAGCGCACAAGACCCTCGTACTATAGCCAAAAAACCTCTTGCTTTCACACCTCAAAATGTAGCAATGCTCGCCAAAGAGTTCTATGGGGAACCTTATGGCTGGGGCGGCAGCTATGAGTGTCGCGACTGCTCTGCTACTACGAGGGATTTTTTGGGAGCATTTGGTATTTTTTTAGAACGCAATTCAAGTAAACAGGCAAAAGAAGGTCGAAGAATTTCGATTGCGGGTTTGCACAAATCTTTCAAAAAGAAGAAGATCATCAGTGAAGCTGAACCTTTTAGGTCATTGCTTTATGTTCCCGGGCACATAGTGCTTTATCTTGGAGAACATAAGGGCGAACCTGTGATTATGCATACCTATTGGGGTATGCGCAAAAATGACGGCACCAAACTGATTACGGGGCGTACGATCATTACAAGTACCGAACCGGGCAAAGAGCGTGCAGACATCAGGGAACAAAGCAAATTAATCAATACGCTTCAAGCGATAGTTCGCTTTTAATATGCGCTTGCTTTTTACCGATGATAAGATAGAATACTGCCTATGAAAAAGAATGAAAAAATTAAATTATTTACCACAACGATCAATGCCGGAAAATTTAAAGGGCATAGAATAGAGATACCCGATATCAGTACAACCCGAAGTTCAAAAGCAATCCTGAGAGAATCACTTTTCAATACATTGCAGTTTGACATTATGGATAAAAACTTTGTAGAGGTTTTTGCAGGGAGCGGGTCGGTGGGATTGGAAGCGCTAAGCCGAGGTGCAGGAGAGTGCTATTTTATAGAATACAACAAAACAGCTTTTCGTGTATTGGAGTCGAATGTCAAAAAACTTGATCCAAGCCATTGTCACCTTTTTTACGGTGACAGTTTTGAAAAATTTTCGGTTGTTTATGAGTTGGTAAAAAGAAGCCATGAAAAAACCTACTTTTACTTTGACCCTCCTTTTTCTACACGCGAGGGGATGGATGAGATTTACGATAAGGTCATTACACTCATAGAAAGCATAGAACCTCAAGTATGCGAGATGGTCATCGTGGAGCATATGACGAATCTTGAAATGCCCCACTCTATAGGTGCTTTAAAAATTTTTAAACATAAAAAGTTTGGTAGAAGCACCATGAGCTATTATCAACCCTGCTAAAAACCGACATCTTTCTTTACTTTTGCCATAATTGGTGCTATACTAAATTCAAAAAAAGGGGGCTATAATGGACTACAATGAGCAGATGAAAAAATATTATGAACGATGCAATATAGATTTACTAAAAGGTCGTCTGAAGGCATCCTTAGAAAAGGCAAAGGAAGAGATTAAAGAGATTGGAGCAGATGCATTGGACCTTGAAAATATGGTCTTGATAGATGTGAGAGAGGCAGATGAATTCTCTACCGGCATCATACCTGCCAAAAAGATTTTTACTATCCCAAGAGGGAAATTGGAATTTGCAGTTGATGATACTTTGGTCAATGTCAGCGACCATCTTATCGTTTGCTATTGCCTTAAAGGTGCACGAGGACTGTTGGCTGCAAAGTCATTAAGGGATCTGGGATTTGAAAATGTAGTGAGTCTTCAAGGCGGCATAGAAAATTGGGTCAAATCAGGCAAATCGATCAAAAACTATCTCGGTTATTTTACACTTGAAACAGCGTAAAGATCCATGCCATCATTATCATAAAAAGAAATAGTATGACTAAAAAAGAAGATCATATCGCCCTGTTTATAGATTGCGACAATATTTCCCATAAAGCAATCGAGGGTATTATTAGCGAATTGAGTAAATACGGTGTTGTAAATATACGTCAAGCCTATGGCAACTGGACCAAAGACAATCTCAAAAACTGGGAGGAAAAACTGTTGGAGTTTGCCATCAAGCCTATTCAGCAGTTTGACTACTCTAAAAATAAAAATGCAACTGATATCTTGATGACTATCGATGCAATAGACCTGCTTCACACGAAAGATATTGATGCCTTTGCCTTTGCGACCAGCGACAGTGATTTTACTCCGGTGGTCATGCGCGTACAGGCAGAAGGAATCAAAGTCTACGGTTTTGGCGAGAAAAAAACCCCTAAACCCTTCATGGCAGCATGCTCACAGTTTATTTTCACGGAAAAATTAATGACGCCGGAGAGAAAAAATCCAAGCAGCAGCGAATCAAGTCTCGTTCAGGCCCCCATACGTAAAAGCGGAAAAGAGATGCGTGCAGACACATGGCTGGTCAATCTGCTCAGAAATGCCGTAGAACAAACTATGGATGAACATGGCTGGGCCAACCTCGCAGACGTAGGACAATACATTAATAACAGCTCTTCTTTTTCGCCTGTCAATTATGGCTATAAAAAACTAAGCAATCTTATGGATGAGATTGACTTGTTTGATATCTATTTGGATGAGGAAAGCAAGCAGATGAGTATACGGGATAAGCGGTTTGGTAACTGACAGGTTTTCTAACCGCTTTTATCCCTCTTCAAGCCTTGATTTTCCTATGTATTGCATATGCGGGAAGAGTAAACAGAAGAGCTTTGTATGATAGTTGCGTATAACGCAGGCATGAAATACTTTACAATTTTTTAATATATAGTAATATTATAATGATATGAATGTGTAAGTGAGCAATCAAGAATGAGAAAATATATCCTTCTTTATTTTATTACATTGGTTTTTCTTCAAGCGAATATTGTGGATTTCATGTTATCCCCTTTCAAAGATGGTAATGCATCAAAACCGGAGATGTCTGAAACAATCAAAAAAGAGAACAATTCATCCGACTCTCAAAAATCTCAAATGATCAAAGCAGAAGAAAATGCATCCAAATCTCAAACAGCCAAAACAGAAGATAAAAGTTTTTTTAAATCCGTCCTATCCTTTTTTAAAAAAGAAGATAATACAAGCGAACCTAAAAAATCTGAAAATGTCAAAGAGGATCATACCCGCATATTCGATTTCATCTTTTCCGTTTTCATGGAAGAGAATACAACCCAACCTCCAATATCTGACAACATGAAAGCGGATTTGGTCATGATCGTCAAATCGCAAAATGCTTTGTATCTTTCAAATAAAGGAAAGGTTTTCAGAACCTATAGGGTTGCCTTGGGAAGCAATCCGATAGGGCCCAAAGAGACGGAAGGGGATAAAAAGACTCCGGAAGGTTTCTATAAGCTCGATTTTTTTAAATGCAACAGTACGTTTTATAAAGCCTTTCATATCTCATATCCAAATGCGCAGGATATAGCAAATGCCAGAAAATTGGGCAGAAGGACCGGCGGACAGATCATGATACACGGACAACCCAATAACAGGGCATGGGCAAAAAAATATATCAAACCAAACGAGAATTGGACGGCGGGATGCATAGCGCTTTTAAATAATGAAATGGATGAACTATTAAAATTTGTAGAGGTGGGGACCCCTATTCTTATCAAACCGTAACGGAATAGAAATCTATTTTTGTTTCGTGGCCGGTTCTTCAAACTCTTCCTTTAGAAGCCCTGCTTCGTAGAGAAAGGGTGATGGTTTGTACTCTACTTTTTTTTGTTTGTCGTATTTGGCCAAAGAAAGATGCAGTCTGTCTTTGGCTCGCGTTACGGCAACATAAAAGAGTCTTCTCTCTTCTTCGAGACTCCCGCCCCTGCCCATCAGTTTTCGATTTGGAAATCTTCCGTCAACCAAATCTACCACATAGACCTCAGGAAATTCTAATCCTTTGCTGGCATGCACGGTCAGCAAATTGACTCCTTCCCCTTCGCTTAGTTCATTTCCGCCAAGCACCATGGCATTTACAAAGCGGCTCAAATCCTTATATTGACGAGACAAATCAAGCAGGAGATTTGCTTTGCGCATAATACGTTCTTTGGCTTGTTTCTTTTTTTCCTTATCAACTTCGCCGGATTTGAGCCGCCCCCTTTGCGTGGAGAGTATCTCCATGATATGTTCATAGAGCACAGAAGAGGTAACGGCGCGTAAAATTTCAGCAGGATTTTTAAGTACCGTCACCCGGGACATTAAAGTGTAAAAATCTTTAAAAAACCTAACGCCTTCCTGTGTCAATCTGGGATGCTTTAACAAAGGATGCATATAGACGGCCCCATCCAATTCCATATGGCTAAACCGTGTTGCAGATCCTATCTCGTGATCATCATCAAAAAGCCCCAATTGAATATTTTTAACAGGATTGAGCTTTGGAATATTCTGATTTTTAGGTGAAAGTACACCTTGCATGAAATATCCATTGCCAAAATGTAAAAAGCATTGAAAAAATTCTTTTGATAGTGCAGAGCCTACACCATTTGCATATTCAAATATATGGATAAAGGCCATCATATCCTTGGGATTAACCAGCAAGGAGAGTACATCCAGTAGAAATTTGATCTCTTTGGTATCAAAAAAACTCGTACCCCCTTTGCGCCTACAAGCAATCCCTACTTCGCGTAAACTGGCTTCAATGCCGTCTGCACTGGAATTGTTTCTAAAGATAACGGCAATATCATGATTGGGAACATGTGTTGTTTTGATGGAGTGCGCAATGGACTGATATTGCTCAAAAAGATCGTTAAACATCAAAAGTTTTGGGGGATGACTTTTTCCCTGACGGCCCACCTCGAGTTTTTTGGGATAGATGCGTTCATTTCGTTCTATTACACGGTTTGCAAGAGAGAGTATCGGCGCAGTGGAACGATAATTGGTTTTAAGCGTAAAGATTTTGGCATTTTTATAGCGGTCAGAAAAGGTTGCAATATTTTCTATGTTGGCGCCGTTAAATGCATAAATACTCTGATCATAATCTCCCACACAGAACAATGAAGGTGGCTTGAGCGCGTCTATCAATGCACTTTGCAGGGTATTGGTATCTTGATATTCATCGACCAGTACTTCTTGAAATGGCATGGAATGCATTTGCAAATGACTTTTTGTGCGCAAAAGAAGATCATTAAAAGAGGCAAATCCATACTCTAGCTTTTCTTTTTCAAACTCTTCCGTGATATCCATATAGATATCCATTAAAGTTTCATGCTCCGGATATTTCTCTAAAAACCAAATATCAAACCCTTCCAAAGAAGCATTTTGATACAAACTGTACATTTCATAGAGATAGGTAGCCGAGAATGGTTCAACGGAAAAATTCATACGTGAAAAATGGCGTTTTTCATAAAGGCTTCTAAAGAGTGTTTTAAGTTCCGAAGGCTGTTTTAGGGCTAAATTGGGATGAATCTCTTTAAGCCATCTATAGCTTACGGCATGAAAAGTACCTGACTGTATTTTGGAAACTAGCTGTTTGGGGAAAAAACGTTCAAGACGGGCTATCATTTCGCCCGCAGCTTTGTTGGTAAAGGTAAGCAATAGTATCTTTGAAGGTTCTACACCGGCATGCAAAAGATGGGCAATACGCCCTACAATCGTAGATGTTTTACCGGTACCGGCACTCGCAATGATGAGATTGTGACCCAGAGGCGCTGTAGCGGCACTAAGCTGTTCAGCATTGAGTGTGCTTAGCGCCATAGATTAGAGTTGGCCAAGAATGTAGTACGTTGGTTTGTTTTCTACTTTTTTAAGAGCAATTTTGTATTTTTGCGACCAATGATCAACCAATTCGGTAAAGGCAGAAAGGTTATCGGCTCCACTGTCTTCGTCGCACTTTATTTTTAAGTAGTCTTCGGAATTTGACATCGCTATATAACCTTTTTCTACCGCTAGAGCATCTTGAAGGGAAAGCAAGTGTTTTGAGAAATGTTCAAAATTTTTTGTATTTGAAATTATTTTATTGATTTGCTCAAGCGTATGATCATTTTTAGGGTATCCTAATTGTGCTAAAATTGCTTCGGGTG
>JAUPLS010000006.1 GCA_030836805.1 Campylobacterota bacterium
AGCCCTGCACCGGAAAGCATCTCAAGGCTTCTGCCTCTTTGCACCTGTGCATAGAGCGATGCAAGCATCTTCTCTTCCATCGCCACTTCGGCGAGCTTACCCTCATATTCGCTCATCTTCTCTACCACGCCTTGGGCTTTTGTGCCAAGATCAACCATATTGATCTCTTTTTTGTAATTCTCCAATTTGACAGCAGAATGTTGAAGGTTGGTGTTGATCAAGGCGAGCTGCTCATCGATAAACTCCAGCGTCATGGTTGCTTCAAGCGTTTTACGCTGAACACTTTGATCGATATACGCCTCGGCCAATACATTGACAAATTCTTTAGCACGCAAAGGAACATTGTCTTCAGCACTGATCTGCAAAATAGCGCTATTCTTGCCTTTTTGGCTCACAGTGACTTTTTCTTGTGCTTCCTCCATTGCCTCTCTTGGATCAAGCACCTCAAAACGGTAAAATCCCTCTTCAAGCCCCTCTATCCCCTCTTTAAGCGAAAGAGTAAAAGCAAAATGCGCCTCATCCACCTTCTGTCCAAAATCATAGACCTTATCGATCTCCCACTCTTCCAGGGTTTGTTCATCGACCCCTTTTGCCTGGAGGCGATAATGCGTTTTGTCTACAGGAAAAAGCTCAAAAGAGAGGTTAAATCCCCTCTCAAGCTCTACCTCAAAAGGCGAAGCTTTGTACAGTTCAGTCTCTTTCATCTTAGATGTCTGATAGTAACGATGCGCAAAATCAACTTTCAAAAGCGCATTGGCGACGACAAAACGCGACTTGATGATCTCTATCTCCGTATCCGGAGTGAGGGCTCCCGGCGCCATCGCCATTGCAAGGATATCCTGCTGCGAAGAGATGCCTCTGTCATCTGCGCCGATTTCTACCGTCGAAGAAGCAGAGTAGACATTGGGCATGAAGTAAGCCACTCCGGCCGAGACAATGCCAAACAGCAGCGTAAAAAAAATGATCTTTTTTTTGTGGCGGATCAGTGTTTTAAAAAGTTCTCTAAGATCTATCTCGTCTTCGTTTATCTGTACTGCGTGTGCGTTCATTTGTCTCCTTGGTTGCACATCAAAAGGCAAGCGGTTGTGCAAAAAATCTATAAAAATTAAAACTGATAGGTTACGCCCACCGTCACAGCATCACTGCTTAGTTCGCTGTAAGTAGCTGCATCATACCCATAAAGCGTAGAACTGATATCGGCATCCTTTGCCAAAGAGGTATAATCGGCAAAAAGTGAAATGCTTTCCGTGAAGGCATAGCTTCCTCCGAGCCCCCATTGAAAACCGGTTTCATCAAGTATCTCTTTGCCTATCATATCGGCATGGGCGGGAGTGTCTCCGTTTGCACCCTCAACCTTCACCCCTCCTAATCCCAAAAGCGCATAGACCCTGATCGATTCAGCGATGGGGTATTGAGGTTTCAAAAAGAGGCTGTAGCTCAACACATCCGCATAGTCTTCGTACGCGATACTTTTGCCGATCCTCCCCTCTACTGCCAGATAGTCATTGAAATGATAGCCCAAAAGGCCCACAACACCCGCTGTTTCATCCTGCGTGTCTGCATCGTCAAAAAAAGCCGCATCAACCGAATAGGTTCTTTGGGACCCTACCCCAAGCCCTGCGTAAAAACCGCTTTTGCCTGCAGGTTCTGCCACCATAGGTACCGTCACCTCGGGCTCTACACTCGTGCCGATATCTCCTCCTGCCATCGCCAGGCTTCCACATCCCAACATCACCATCCATGCCGCTGTCTTTTTCATTTTCATCCTTTCGGCTTATTTTCATTTGAAATCGGGAATGATTATATCCATTTTACGCTTAGCAGACTATAACACAGATCAAACGATTTTATTTGTCGATCCTTTTTGCATTAAACCAATGTCATCCGAACGCTCAAAATCCATAAGCGATACATAGATGCCGCATCCGGTACGGCATGGCGGGGATTCTAAACTCATTTCAGAATGACAAAAACTACGACATTTTGGACTTGATCCGGAATCCACAAAAAACTAAACCCCCGACCCTACCAAAAACTAAAAACCAACTTCCCCTAATACAAAAACCCAAAAAGCCAAAGCGGGATTTTATTTTTATTTTCAGTATCGGTATCTATCACAAGGTAAGAGTTTTGTATATCTTTTATCTGGCCAAATGATTTACTCTCACCTCCGACTTCAAATATATATTTTCCGTCAACTAAAAAATCACCCTTATCGCCCACTTCCACATTATATAAATGTTTCAGTTGAGAGACAAAAAATGTCTCTCTTGTGGTCCCTATTTTTGCCTCAGTGGCAAATGTATAAAAAATATTTGTATTATTAAGATACAGTTTTTCCGGTTTACTGAGTTTAGTTATACCTTTTTTTACTACTAGCTACGATATTGAGCAGTCCGCCTCGATCAAGATGGTGCAAATAAGCATAGAGTGTATTACGGCTTACTTCTATATTGGCTGCTACTTTTGTGATATTGAGCTCAAAGGGATTTGACTCACTTATGATAAGAAGAAGTTTTTTGAGCTTATTTGTAAAACTTTGCTTCACAAGTCCAAGATTCACCAAATCAATTTCAATCGTTTGATTTATCACAGCATTGAGTTGCCCCAGATAATGGTTTTGATCTTTGAAATAAAACGGATAATATCCGAATGTAAGATATTCTTGCATATGCTCTAGTGGCAAAAAAAAACCAACCGTCACGATGACCACAATCCATTGCTCCGTCATTCCGGACTTGATCCAAAAACCAAAAACCAAAAACTAACTAACCTCAAATAAAATCTTTCACATTATCCAGCGACAAAATCTTGTATTCCATCTCAAAATCTTTATACGCTTGCGCTAACTTTTTTGATTTTAAAATCAGCTCATTTTTATTTGCTCTTTTGCCTTGCAATTTTACTTCACAAAATAGCAGTTTTTTATTGATATCATCTATGGCTACTATGTCTATCTCATTTTGATTGCCTCTCTCCCAGTATGAACCGATAGCCGTATAGTGTTGTTTTTCTTTCATCATCTCCACAAAAAGTTTTTCCAAAAACTTACCTTTAAAGGTATTGATATCCCGTTTGATTATTTCTCGCAGCCTTTGAAAATTTTCACTCTCGATCAAAGACTGATACTTATAGATAAATCTAAACCAAAATGCCAAAAAATTATCGACGATCTCATATTTTTGTACTTTCGAGTTTACTTTTGCATTGATTGGCTTGATCGATTTGATGATATTGTAGTCATTTTCCAGTCTAGCCAAATGTCCTGAAATGTTTTTTTCCAAGATGGATTCTATCTCGCTTCTTGAAGTTTTCGATGAAGCAATAAGCGAAAGGATAGAAAAATAGGTTGCATACTCTTTGCCAAACTCTTCAATGAGTCTATTTTTACCTTCATCCAAAAAAATAGAATTTTCGCTGCAGATAAAATCTATCATACTGTCGATATCAAAAACTCTATGAAGAACAAAAGTTTCAATATACTTAGCAATCCCGCCGCTTAGCAGATACAAATCAAATAAATTATCGGCACTAAAACTGTCATTGTCTAGTAAAATCTCTTTTAAAACTGATGGCTTGAGCGGTTTTAAATCTATTTTAAAATCAGCTCTGCCAAAAAGAGGCTCATGAATATCTTCATATATTTTTTTCATCAAACTATAGACCGAACCGCACGCAATAAAGTGGATTTTTGAACTGTTTTTATGCAAATCCCAAAGTTTTTGTATGGATGAAAATATTGAGGGATTTACTCTATAAAACTCTTGGAATTCGTCTATAATGAGGGTAAAAGGTGTTGTTTTGCCGAGCTCCAGGAGGTATTCAAAGAGATCTTCAAATCTTGTGATAGCTCCAAATACTTTGATCCCCAGCTTGCTTGAGATTTCGCTGACAAACTCTTCACATAAAAGCTGTTCTGTCTTTTTCGATACAAAGAGGTAAATAGTCAAATCATCCGAGTATTTTTGAAGTGCAAGTGTTGTTTTGCCAACTCTTCGTCTTCCTATAAGCATGGTCATAATACTTCTAGTATTTTTTAACTTATCGCCCTGAGATAGCAAGGCAAGTTCAACTTCCCTATTGTAAAATTTCATTTGATAACCTTTGTTATGATAACTGCTGTTATTATAACAATAAGATTCTTAAGAAAACTTAAGTGGTTTTGCTCAGGGCGAAAAACCCAAAAACCAAAAACCAAAAACTAACGACTTAAAACTAACATACTCTTATTCTTTTTTGAAAAAACTCTCGAATCTTTTCTTTTGTTAATATTTCTTTTGGTTGAAGATAAGTTATATCGTCATCTTCTATATCATCGATATATACAAGTGCAACAGCAAAAAGTTTAAAAGTAATCCCCTCAACGATATGTTCGCTTGCTCTGAATATTTCTTTTAGGCTCATTTTTTCTTTTGCCAAAAAATATAGATCATAATAATCCCTAAATTTAGCTCTCAAAAATAAAACATTAACTTTCATTGCTGCGATAG
>JAUPLS010000032.1 GCA_030836805.1 Campylobacterota bacterium
CATTTACATCCATCGTGTCGCTATCTGTTGCGCCCTCATTATCGGTGACAGTAAGGGTTAACGTGTGGATTCCGGCTGTGGTCGGCGTATAGTCAAACGAAGCCGTATTGGCTAAAACTGTACTACCCTTTTTCCATTGATAGCTTGCAATGGTTCCGTCTGCATCGTTCCCGCTCCCGACAATATTTACCGACCGGTTAACCTGTACGGTTTTGTCTATTCCTGCATCAGCCGTAGGGGTTTCATTCGATGTTTCAGTTTCTCCGCCGCCACCACCCCCACTGCACCCGGTAAAAGCAATAATCCCCACCATAAAAACACTAACCAGATGAGAGTATCTCATACCATCTCCTCCAAATTATTTTTTTCAGTATAACATGCAAACATGAAAACAGAATGAAAATCAAACCGTTTTTTTAGATTTGGTTGGTGCCTCTGAGTACATCAAGGACATTGGTAGCATAGGAACCTTTGGGCAGAATGAAACTCAGCTCATAATGGGCTTTTTCTTCGACATAATTTTTCTTTATTTCGGTTACCTGGACCCAGGCATAGCGTCTGGCGCCGAAAATTTTGATCTCTTCATCAAACTGCTCTTCAAAAAATCTCGCAACACCGGATGCTCTTTTGGTTTTACTTCCGGGCAAAAGGCCTGTAGGGGCAATGTCTTTGGTTTCAAAACGTTCTGCTTCTTTCTCCAGCTCTTCTACTTCAAAAAGTCTTCCGTAAGGGTAGTGCATCATCAGATCCCCCTCGACAAGCTTAAAGAAATTGGGTTGCATTTTTACCCCTTTAAGTGCACCGGAAGGAAGTTTCAAAACTTGCTCGGCTTCCTCTTCACTGAACTTCTCAAGCAACAAATTAAGCTCCATGCGTTTGGCAAGCCATAAGTTAAAAAGATAGCTCTGGTAGGATCCCATCAAAAATTCACGTGTTTTTTTATCACGTATCTTAAGCTCGCCGGACAAGAGTTTTTTGCCATCCATCCAATTTGTACCGTCGGTACCGAAACGTTGATTGCCAAAATAATTGGGTACGCCGTTGGCTTTGATCCACTTGAGTACGGAGTCAAGTTTATCTTTTTGTATGCCCAATACTTTTTTAAGGCGAATATCAAAGCGATTGCCTTTAAGGTGCCCTACGCGTATTTTATTATTGTGCCTGGCACTTTCAAGTATTTTTATCTTTTCGTGCGAAAACGTAGCTATTTTTTCTTCAAATTTTGCAGGCATAGAAACCCACTGTATGGTCATGGCATGTTTATCTTTGAGTCCGGCATAGCCCATATCCCGTCTTTTAATACCAACATATTGAGAGAGAACATCAAGCATCTCCCACGTGGTCAGTTCTTTTTTGCGGACCTTTAACACAAGGTGCTCACCCTCCCCCGCAAACTCATAAAGAGGTATTTCTTCTACGGTAAAATCGCGCGGAGAAGAATTGAAAACAAATTCGTTTCGAACAGGTAAAGGATAGATGGGTTTCATGGTTAACATATTCCTAAAATTTTAATTTTTAAAATGGTGACTTTCACAGAAAAATCGTTCATCATTTTGAACCACTTTTGCAAACACAGTAAAGGCTGTATCCGTCTCCTTGGCTATTGCCAAAATGATTTCAAGATTCTTTGGAGAAAATCCTACAAGCATCTCATACTCTTCGCCGCTAAGTCCCATTTTCGGATCAATGTCCAGCAGCAATTCAAATCCATATCCGTTCATATCCAGCAATTTATTGGCATCGCAAAAAAGACCATCGGATATGTCCATGCCCGCATGCAGATACGGGCGTGATTTTTTGATAAATTCAGCTCGCAATTTTGGTTCATAAAATTTGGAATCACTTGAGATTTTCTCCCCTCTCATGAGCCTTTCAAGATCCTGCTTGCTCTGCCCCAGTGCCCCCGTAAAAGCCAACAAATCACCCTCTTGCAATCCTTTGCGCAAAAGCGGATAAGTGCTTTGCGAAACTATAGTTATACACAGATGCAGTTTGTCCGCCCCTATCGTATCCCCTCCAATGATCTCGCATCCATATGATTTAGCCGTATATTCAAGGCTTTTCATTAGTACATCAATCTCTTTGTTTTCAATATTTTTTGGCAAGGAGACCGATACAAGAGCATATTTGGGTTGGGCATTCATTGCTATAGCATCAGAAAGATTGACCAGCATCGCTTTTTTGCCAATTTGTGCCATATTCATCCAAGAGCGCTTGAAATGTACATCTTCAAAAAAAGTATCCATGCTGTAAAGCGTCTCACCGATTACGGCCGCATCGTCACCTATATGCTTTGAAGTAAGTTTATTTATAAGGTATTGTTCTTTGTCTATTTCTTTCATTGCAAAATTGTAACATACTGCACCCTATTTATACATTTTTAGAAAACTATTAAAGAAATTAATATTTACCAATAGATATAATAGAACCAAATTTACTCTAAAAGGACATAGTAGCTATGGATGTTAAGATCTATCAATATGATGCAGTCATTGTAGGTGCAGGACTTGCAGGGCTTGCTGCAGCACGGGAATTGACCGCGGCAGGCAAAAAAACAGCCGTTATCACTAAACTTCACCCCCTGAGAAGTCATTCCGGCGCAGCCCAAGGCGGAATCAATGCGGCACTTGGCGAAGGTGATTCTGTAGAGCTTCATGAGTTTGATACGGTCAAGGGAAGTGATTATCTTGCAGATCAGGATTGTGTTGAGCTGATGTGTACCAAAGCACCCGAAACAATTAGATGGGCTGAACAGATGGGAGCCGTATTCTCAAGAGATGACAAAGGTGATATCGCTATCCGTCCTTTTGGGGGACAATCCAAGCCTAGAGCCTGTTATGCAAAAGACAGAACAGGACTTACACTCTTGCAAACCATGTACGAGCAATGCGTACGTGAGAATGTTGAAGTATTTGATGAATGGTATGCGGCAGACATTATCTATAGAGACGGTAAAGTCTCAGGTGTCGTCGCGTTTGATATAAGAAATGCCAAACCGGCTATCTTTAATGCTAAAGCTACCATGTTTGCAACGGGCGGACACGCAAGGGCTTACAAGATCAACTCCAATGCCCATGCAAATACCGGAGATTCGCTTTCTATCGTTGCGCGCCACGGCCTTCCTTTGGAGGATATGGAATTTGTGCAGTTTCATCCAAGCGGCCTGGGCGGCTCAGGTATCCTAATCTCAGAAGCGGCACGCGGCGAAGGAGGAAGACTTTTTAACTCAGAGGGTGAAAGATTTATGGAAAAATATGCACCCAATGCCATGGAGCTTGCATCCAGAGATGTCGTAAGCCGTGCGATTATGCAGGAGATTCGTGAAGGAAGAGGCGTGGGGCCCAACAAAGATGCTGTCGGTATTGACCTTACACATCTTGATCCAGAGATTATCCTTACAAGGCTTCCGGAACTTAGAGAATTGGCGATTACATTTTTGGGGCAGGATATGCTCAAGGAGCCTATTCATATTGCGGCAACGGCACATTATTCCATGGGAGGGATTCCTGTAGACATCAATTGTCATGTGCGTAAAAACCCTAAAGAGCTTGTCGAAGGTTTCTATGCAGCGGGCGAGTGCTCTTGTGTTTCAGTACATGGAGCAAACAGACTCGGGGCCAACTCAGTGTTGGAAGCACTTCTTTTTGGAAGACATGCAGGTCAAAACATGCTTAAAGACTTAAGCACACTTACACTCAGGCCGGCAACAAGCGAAGACGCAGCCGTTATGTTGGCAGAGTATCAGTGGGTCAAAACAAATAACGGAAATGAAAAAGTAGCCAAGCTTCGAGAAGAGCTTCAGGAGAGCATGACAAAAGGTGCTGGTGTCTTTAGGACGGCCGAGTCTCTCACTCGACAAAAAGAGAAGATCAAAGAGCTTCTCGCGCGATATAAACATATCCGTGTAGATGATAAATCATCTGTTTTCAATACTGAGATTCAAGAAGCGATCGAACTTGGACATATGCTAGAATACAGCCTTTTCATTGTTGAGGGTGCCTTGGCCCGTGAAGAGAGTCGCGGGGGACACTTTCGTGAAGATTTCCCAACAAGAGATGATGAGAAGTTCTTAAAGCATACCTATGCTTATATGGATAAAGATTTCAATATTACACAAGAATATGCAGATGTGGTTTTAGGTAAGTTTGAAGTTAAAGAAAGAACATATTAAGGAGATAGCAATGAATGAAACAAAAAAAATAACCATAAAAGCATTTAGATTTAATGCCGAAACTGATTATCTGCCTTACTATAAAACCTATGAAATGGAAGTAGGAAAAGATGAATTGGTTCTCGATCTGCTTAACCGCATCAAATGGGAACATGACGGAAGCTTTTCCTACAGAAGATCATGCCGTCACGGGATCTGCGGATCTTGCTCGATCAAAGTAAACGGCAAACCGGTGCTCTCCTGCAAAGAAAATGCACATGACATGATCAAGCTTTTTGGAGAAGAACTGATTTTTGATCCGCAAAGCAAAAAACGTGTCGTCAAAGATATGATTATTGACAAAAAAGATTTTTGGGACAAACATTATGCGGTTAAACCTTACGTAAACGGCAATGTAGAGCCTCAGCCCGCACATGAAACCCATATGACCAAAGAGCAGGTAGAAAACTTCCTTGATGCTGATTACTGTATTCAGTGCGGTAACTGCCACTATGCTTGTCCCGCACTTGAAGTAAACAGTGATTTCTTTGGGCCGGCTGCTTTTGCTGCTGCTTATAGATTTACTGTTGACCCCAGAGACAACTCTGGGCGCGAAAGACTTGAGATGACTGCGCAAATGGGTCAAGGAGTTTGGGACTGTGTGAAATGCTATGAGTGTGCAGAAGCATGCCCCAAAGATGTCAATCCGATCGAGAAGATCATGAAACTGCACAATATGCAGTTTGAGCAGGGAGTTGCCCAAAGCAATGTTGCAACACGTCACGCAGAAGGGTTTGTGAGAAGCATTAAAAAACATGGTTTACTTGATGAGGCAGATATCGTGAAATACTCAGAAGGGCCTATCGGTGTATTTAAGCATGTTAAAGATGCGATGAAGATGATGAAGGCGGGGAAAATTCATCTCACCGACCAGATACCATTCGTTGACAATATGCCAAAATCTAAAAATCTTGATGAAATCAAAAAACTCATTGAAATTTCACAAACAAATAAGCTATAAGGAGAGAGGATGAGCACATTACATTACGCACTTTACACAGGATGTACCGCAAAAGAGTCAACGCCCGAACTACTGTCATCTACGCTCGCTGTAGCTGAAAAATTGGGGATCAAAATCACTATACTTGAAGAGGCGAGTTGCTGCGGCGCAAGTCATCTGCAAGATTTTGATGAATTTTTGTCGCATGTATTGAATGCCAGAAATATTTGCTACGCAGAAAAACTTGGCCTGACAATGATCACGATTTGCAACACGTGCCAAATCAACTCCGACATGACAAAGCATAAACTGGATCATAATCCCGAGCACAAAGCCAGAGTCAACGAAAAACTAGCAGAAGAGGGACTCGAATACAAAGGTACTTCCGAGGTCAAACATTTTCTTTATGCGTTAATCGATGAATATGGCCTTGAGAATATCAAAAG
>JAUPLS010000033.1 GCA_030836805.1 Campylobacterota bacterium
AAGAAATTAATTATGCGTATAAACTTTTGATGAAGTATATAGAAGAGTTTCGTTATACTTTTGATGAAAATGAAATCAGCAGACAGCACCCGGGAGTAGACTATGCTCAGCGATTCAGGTTTTAGCTATTATTTTGAAGACCGAAAAGGTGCAGCCAGGAAGCTCATCGAAGCACTTCCTCTTGGGTTATTGCAGAAAAATGAAGCAGTGATCATAAGTGTGAGCGAAGGCGGTGTTTATTTTGCTGATCAAATAGCAAAGGCCGTACACGCCCCTATGGATATATTGCTTACAGAACCTATTTTGGCATCCAATAATCCTGAAATAGCCATCGCTATGGCCTCTGAAACAGAAGAGGTGGTGATGCATAGGGCATTGGTGTTGAAGCCTTTGGGATCAGCGAAGACCATGTGTACAGCGAAGCACGGCGAAAATATGAAGAAGAAGTACTGGGCTATGTGTATAAGTATCGCCAAGGCAGAGGATTGCCTTCTTTGAAAGGAAAACATGTGGTGTTGGTCGATGAGTGTATTGAAACAGGGCTTACGATGATGGTTGCACTCAAATCGGTGATCGCACAGGAGGCAAAAAATATCTATATCGCAACGCCGGTGTTAGATAAAACGGTTTATCAAAATTTGCTTTCCGTGTGTGATGGCGTATTTTGTCCCTATAAAATACAAGATTATATTTCAATAGAATATTACTTTAGAGTGTTTGAAAAATCTAGGTTTGAGGAAATTTCTAAGACAGTAAAATCCTATGAAAAATTAGTAATGCAAGATGGAAAAATTAAAAAGGATATAAAAACATATGAAGAGTGAAAATATTGTAGAGTTGGAGATTAATCATCTTAAAGAAAAATATGAATTTGACAAGGTGGCAAAACAAGCCAGTGGAGCGGTATTGTATAGACAGGGCAAGGCCGTATTGATCGCTGCGGTTGCGATTGATGAAAAAAGCGTAGAGGAGGATTTTTTACCTCTTACGGTCCAGTATTTGGAAAAATCATATGCCGCAGCAAAAATTCCTGGAGGATTCATCAAAAGAGAAACTAAGCCCGGAGATTTTGAGACATTGACTTCACGTATCGTTGATCGTTCTTTGCGGCCTTTGTTTCCTGATGGCTTTCACTATCCGGTTACGATAACCATAATGGTTGTAAGCAGTGATCCTGAAGTGGATATGCAAATAGCCGCGCTTCATGCGGCCAATGCAGCGCTTTTTGTTTCAGATGTTCCGGTTAACCAAAGTATTGCAGCGGTAAGGGTGGGCCAAGTAAATACGCAAATGGTAATCAATCCCACATTAAGCCAGCAGACAAAAACGGTACTCGATCTTCTTGTGGTTGGTTCCGGAAAAGATATTTTAATGATAGAAATGAGAACTTTGCCCTCCAAAAAAGACCAAGTGCAGTATTGTAATGAGCTTGATGAAGAGGCACTGGTCGAGGTGATTGCTTTTGCTAGTGAACATATAGAGAAGGCGTCGAAAATTTATGCAGAGGCTTTTGGATTACTGGTAAAAAAACCTTTGATTCTTCCACTAAGTGAAGAAAAAATAAATGAAGAACTTTATGCTTATATTGAAACAAACTATGCCCAAGAGATAGAAAAGGCCATTTCGCACATGGCAAAAAGCGAACGTTCTACCGAGCTCAAAAAGGTACGTTCAATTATTTTGGGGGCACTGGAAGAATCAGGAAAAGAAGCCGACAAAGAACTGGTTGCAAAAGTGCTTGAGTGTTACAAAAAAAGCGTTGTGCGGTCAATGATCCTTGATAAAAACATAAGGGCAGATGGACGGGCTTTGGATGAGGTTAGAGCAATAAGCATTGAGACGAACATCCTTCCTTCTGTACACGGCTCATGCCTTTTTACGCGCGGACAGACACAGGCATTGGTAACTGCGACATTGGGAGATAAAAAAGATGCACAGATGTATGAGCTGATCACAGACAAAGCAAGCCAACTGGAGAACTTTATGGTACACTATAATTTTCCAGGTTTTTGCGTAGGTGAAACCAAGCCAATCGGTGCTCCGGGAAGAAGAGAGCTGGGGCATGGAAATCTTGGAAAAAGAGCGCTTGAGCCAGCCATTGATATGTATTACGATGGAACGATTCGTCTTGTTTCCGAGATTTTAGAGAGCAATGGCTCTTCCTCTATGGCAACAATATGCGGGGGAAGTTTAGCGCTGCGGGGGGCGAATATAGAAATGGTTGATTTGGTGGCAGGTATTGCTATGGGGCTTGTAAGAGAGGGCGATAGATATGCCGTGCTTACAGATATTATGGGGCTTGAAGACCATGACGGCGATATGGATTTCAAGGTAGCCGGAACAAAAAAAGGGATCACGGCGCTTCAGATGGATATCAAGCTCGGAGGAATTGATTTAAGCGTATTAAAAGAGGCCCTTAAGCAAGCATCTAAAGGCAAAAACCATATTTTAAAACTTATGGAAGCAGCAGAGCAGAATATTGTATTCAGCGGAGCACTTCCAAGTGTTGAGCAGTTCAGTGTGCATCCCAGTAAAATAGTAGATATTATAGGCAAAGCGGGAGCCACAATTAGAGAAATTATTGAAAAATTTGAAGTAACCGTTGATTTGAACCGTGATATAGGCGGCGTTAAAGTATCTGGAGAAGATAAAGAAAAAGTCAAAGCAGCCAAAGCACATATTGAAACCATCGCTTCAGCACCTGTTAAAAAACAGATGGAGTATAAAGTCGGAGAAAGTTACAAAGGGAAAATAAAAAAAGTAGTGGATTTTGGTCTTTTTGTAGAAATGCCAGACGGGTTTGATGCTCTTCTTCATATCTCAAAGGTTGCAAAAGAGCATGTTGATAATCTTTCAGAGCGTTACCATGAAGGTGAAGAGATCACAGTTGTGGTCATGGAGCAAAAAGGCAAGAAAGTGGAATTGGCAACGCCGGAATATTTAGCATAAATTTAATTTAATTTTGTTATAATTTTGCCGTTGATACAAAGTGATAAGTAGGGATACGCAAGCCGAACAGACTTTGAAGACAGTCCAAAGAGACTTAAAACCCATTTAATTGAAGGAATAAATATGAAAAAGTTTTTCTTGCTTTTTTTAGCACTCGGTGCTGCTGCTTTTGCAGGTGAAGGTGAATCTATGGTTCAAGCATATTCAGTAGTTGCTGCTGGTGTTGGTCTTGGCCTTGCTGCTCTTGGCGGAGCTATCGGTATGGGTAATACTGCTGCTGCTACAATCGCTGGTACTGCTAGAAATCCAGGTCTTGGCGGTAAATTGATGACAACGATGTTTATCGCTCTAGCAATGATCGAAGCACAAGTTATTTATACACTTGTTATTGCGCTTATTGCACTTTATGCTAACCCATTCATCGGTTAATCTAAAGAAATATTAAGGTTGTGGCGGTATAATCCCGTCACAACTTTTCTTAAACGTTTTTGATAGTACGTCGAACTATCAAGTCTACGCGGCAGTGGTGGAACGGTAGACACGCTACCTTGAGGGGGTAGTGCCCTACGGGTGTGGAGGTTCAAATCCTCTCTGCCGCACCATATCTTACAGGAATCAAAATCTTTTTTCATCTCTTTGTTATTTATTGAAAATATAAAACCATTAAGCATGTTTTTGTTTAATTTTCTGATGAAAACATAAATAAAGTACGTAAAATAGGGCTTTTTAGAATGTTTTTATGTTTTTTTAAGATTAGATTGTGATATAATGACTTCATCTTAAAAAAAGGAAGAAGAATGACAAAAGCAGAGTTTGTAGAATTGGTACAAAAAAATGGTGAATTTGAGAGCAAAGCAGCAGCAGAGAGAGCCGTGAAGGCATTTATAGCTTCTGTGACTGAAGCCCTTGTAAAAAAAGAAACTGTATCATTGGTCGGTTTTGGAACTTTCTCGACAGTAGATGTGGCAGCAAAAAGTGGGACAGTTCCAGGAACTGATAAAACATATAAAAAGGCAGCACACACTGCACCAAAGTTTAAAATAGGTAAAACGCTTAAAGATGCAGTAGCAGCAGCAAAATAATCTATTTTCCGGTTGCCTTTGTTTTGGGCAACCTTTTTCTTCTTATTCTTCCAAATATATACTTTTTATAGAAATGTTATTTCTTCTTGTTTTTGTAGCATCTTGATTTTTTGCTGTGGCCAGCATAGATTTTTTATATGCATTTTTGTGTAATTTGCAAAATGGTATACTTTTAATAAAAAGAGCAAAAAGATGAATTTAAAAAATATGATCGGGTTGGGCGTAGCAGGTAATTTTGCATATCATTTGGAGCAAGCAGGTGAAATAAAAGATTTTGAAAATATTACTACCGAGCAACCAGATGCGCCCAAGGGAATTTTTCCATTTTATGTGCCGCATTGCGACACCTTTCTGGGCCTTTATCCTGTAGGCACAGACAAACTATATCTTCCTGAGCATGAAGCCAATGCGCAAGTGGAGCCGGAGATTGCCATTCTTTTTGATATTTTTTATGGTGACGATAACATGGTAGCAGATCTCATTGCACGAAAATTTACTACATTTAACGACTGCACAATTCGTAAAGCCGGAGCCAAAAAAATCTCTGAAAAGAAAAATTGGGGAGCAAACTCCAAAGGCATTGGCGACAAGTGGATAGCGATAGACAAATTTGAAAAGGGTGGAATAATGGATCGCTACCATATCTGCTCTTTTGTAATGCGCGAGGGCATACTTCATCCTTACGGAGTAGATGCGCCACTGTTGGGCTATAGTTATTTTTATGATAAGCTCAAACTTTGGCTTATTGATAAACTGAATAGGCAAAAAGATTTTGGGCCGCTGGAGGACATGGCTGGCCACCTAAAGGCATCCGGCTATCCGGATCAAGCATTTATCTCTATAGGGGCAACGGCTTATGCGGAGTTTGGCGAAAAAAACTATCTTAAATCAAATGATGAGATCTATGTTATTGCTTACGATAGGTATAAAGATAAGGGAGATATACAAAAGAGTGAAGGTAAAATTATATTGCACCAAAGGGTGCAATAGTTAGCGCATATTTTTTTTGATATCAGCGATGAATTCGGTGATATCATCATGAAGGGCTTGCAAATCTTCTTCGTGCTCGACTTCGTCGGCAAGTATCGCAGAGACAATATCATACGTCACGATATCTTTGTCCTTGGTCATTTCGGCAATTTTAGAGTAA
>JAUPLS010000034.1 GCA_030836805.1 Campylobacterota bacterium
CAAAAGAGCGCGTAGTCGGAATGGCCGGGGTTTTGGACAGTGCACGTATGGCGCATTTTATTTTTGAAAAGATTGGTTATGGTGCCGGCCAGATTCGTGCTTCTGTAATGGGGGGGCATGGGGATGATATGGTACCTCTTCCAAAATTTTCTACGGTTGCAGGAGTTCCTCTTTCGGATATTCTAACAGAAGAAGAGATCGCAGAGGTTGTAGCGCGTACAAAACATGGCGGTGCCGAAATTGTTGGCTATTTGAAAACGGGTTCAGCATATTATGCTCCTGCAAAATCAACGGCCATTATGGTTGAAGCTATCTTAAAAGACTCAAAGCATATTTATCCATGTGCGGTCTATCTTGACGGCCATTATGGGTATTCTGACGTGGTATCGGGTGTACCGGTGGCATTGGGTGCAAGCGGGGTAGAAAAGTTGTTTGAAATGACACTGAATCAGGATCAAAAAAAACGATTTGCCAAAAGTGTGAAATCTGTAAGAACCATGATCCAAGTTCTTAAGGATAAAAAGTTTTTTAAGGATGAGATATAGTAAAAGAAAAATCACTTTTTGTGCATTAAGAGTTTAAGTCGATAACATAATCATAATAAAGAAGGCTTTTTTGAAAGAAAAAAGCAAGATAAAAGGAGATGAAATGAATTTTAGAATAGAAAAAGACACGATGGGAGAAGTGCAGGTTCCTGCAGATAAGTATTGGGCGGCGCAAACCCAACGGTCGGTTCAAAATTTTGAGATAGGCAATGAAAAAATGCCTATCGAGGTAATATATGGTTTTGCCAATCTTAAAAAAGCATGTGCTTTGGTTAATCATGAACTTGGTCGACTGGATGACAAAAAAACAGATGCGATAACCAAAGCATGTGACGCTATTTTGGCAGGAGAACTTGATGATAACTTTCCTTTGGTGGTATGGCAAACAGGTTCGGGAACCCAATCAAATATGAATGTTAATGAGGTGGTTGCGAACAAGGCGATTGAAATTTTGGGTGGAGACTTTACAAAAGAAAAACTGGTACATCCCAATGATGATGTAAATAAAGGACAAAGCTCCAATGATACATACCCTACGGGAATGCGTATTGCTGAAGTAGTTGCAGTGACAGACAATCTTGTCCCTGCTTTAAACCAGCTGAAAGCAACACTTGAAAGCAAATCAAATGCATTTGCAGATATTGTAAAAATCGGGAGAACGCATCTTCAGGATGCGACGCCGCTTACCTTGGGGCAAGAACTTAGCGGATATGTGGCAATGCTTGAGACAAATCTTCAACAAATCAATGATGCATTAGTGTATTGTCGTCAATTGGCGATTGGCGGTACGGCAGTTGGAACAGGTTTGAATTCTCATCCCGAATTTTCACAAAAAGTAGCAGCCAAGCTTAACAGTTTTATGGCAAAAAATTATGCCTTTGTCTCTCAGCCCAATAAGTTTCATGCCCTTACCGGACATGATGCCGAAGTAGTACTCAGCGGAGCACTTAAGGCACTTGCAAGTAATTTGATGAAGATAGCTAACGATATAAGATGGTTAGCGTCGGGGCCAAGATGCGGGATTGGTGAAATTTCTATCCCCGAAAATGAACCAGGTTCGTCTATTATGCCAGGAAAAGTAAATCCGACACAGTCTGAAGCGATGACAATGGTAGCCGTACAAGTAATGGGTAATGATGCGGCGGTAGGCATAGCAGCATCTCAAGGCAACTTCGAATTGAATGTATTTAAACCGGTCATTGCTTATAATATTTTGCAATCAGCGAAGCTTTTGGCAGATGCAATGAGAAGTTTTGATACAAATTGTGCAATAGGTATTGAACCCATTAGGGCAAATATTGATAAGTTCCTTAATGATTCGTTAATGTTGGTAACAGCCCTTAATCCATATATTGGATATGAAAATGCAGCAAAGATAGCAAAAACGGCACATGCAAATGGAACGACTCTCAAGGAAGAAGCGATTAGTCTTGGGTTTTTGAGTGCTGAAGAGTTCGATAAATATGTGCGCCCAGAGGATATGATTGCTCCCAAAGCATAATATTTAGGGAATTTATTAAATTTAATACAAAAATATCCATACAACAAAGAGGTGTAAAAACCTCTACTTTCTCTTCAGGTTTTTATCTAACTGTGTAAATATTTAACACTTTTTCAAAATCACTCTTCATAATAATTGAATTAATATAATATTATTTCAGTTAAACGTATAATATGTTAACTTATTGTAATTTTAAAGGAGTACACGTGAATATTCATGAGTATCAGGCAAAACAAATATTCCAAAAATATGGCGTACCTACACCAAGAGGTATTGTGGCAAATACACCGGAGGAAGCTGTGGCAAACGCATCTGAGTTGGGTGGGAACATCTGGGTGGTAAAAGCACAGATTCATGCCGGCGGCCGTGGCCTAGGCGGAGGTGTAAAGCTTGCCAAATCAAAAGATGAAGTGAGGCAGCTTGCCGGTGAAATTCTTGGAATGACACTGGTGACGCACCAGACCGGACCGGAAGGAAAATTGGTTCAAAAGGTGTATATCGAGGAGGGGGCTGATATCAAAGATGAGCTCTATTTGGGTGTGGTACTTGATCGCGCCAAAGAGATGCCGGTGATTATGGCTTCAACCGAAGGCGGCATGGAGATTGAAAAAGTAGCCGAA
>JAUPLS010000035.1 GCA_030836805.1 Campylobacterota bacterium
GGCTGGAGCCAATGGTATAGACATGGCAGCTTCTCCGGTAAGCGGGGGAACTTCTCAGCCGGATATTCTTACCATGCTGCATGCCACAAAAGGAACTAACTACAATCTTGGCGACCTGCAGCTGGATAAAGTACTCAAATATGAAGAGACGCTCAAAGCATGCCTTGCTGACTATATGATCCCGCCGGAAGCTACGCAGGTGTCGCCTTTAATCCCATTTTCTCCAATGCCGGGCGGCGCACTTACTGCAAATACCCAAATGATGAGAGATTCCGGAGAACTTGAAAAATTTGATCAAGTGATTGCTGCGATGAAAGAGGTTGTAGAGCGTGGCGGATACGGAACATCCGTTACGCCGGTGAGCCAGTTTTATTGGCAGCAGGCGTATGCAAACGTAATGTTTGGCCCATGGAAGCAAATAGCTCCCGGTTATGGACGTATGGTGCTTGGCTATTTCGGAAAAACTCCGGTTCAAGCAGACAATGAGATCATTAGGCTGGCGAGCGAGAAGCTTGGGCTGGAACCTACCACTGAAAATCCTTTGGATATTGCAGATCGCGATGAAACAAAATCGATTGCATATTGGACCACAGTACTTCAAAAAGAGGGTCTGAAAACAACGGAAGAGAATATTTTTATTGCAGGAGCATGTGATAAAAAAGGAATTGCATTTTTGAAAGGGGAAAGCCCTCTCATGGTAAGAAAAGGTAAACACATTAAAAGCGGAGAAACTCAAATGGCAGGAAATTATAAAGTAGTAGTAGATGGAAAACAATACGATGTCCAGGTAATAGAGGGTGATGCAAACATCGAAATTAAGGAAGTTTCGGTTGTTACTGCCCCGGAAAAATTAACTGTTCCGGCGGGTAGTGCAGGAAGCGCTGTTGCAGCTCCTGAAAAATTAACTGTTCCTGTGGGCGGTGCAGGAAGCATTGAAATCCATTCCCAAACACCGGGAACCATTTGGAAAATTTTAGCTAATCCGGGCGATAGCATCAAAGAGGGAGAAAAGATTATGATCCTTGAAGCGATGAAGATGGAGATAGATATCGTAGCGCCGGTAGATGGTGTGGTTGCCTCAGTTAATGTCAAAGTAAATGATTCTGTGATTGATGGACAACTTTTGGCAACAATGGAGTAGTGATGAAGATAAAACATCTCTTTTTTTCGATGTTGATAGCCTTTATGGCGTCAACTTCTTTTCTGCAAGCGCAAGAACATGCATCAGCCACAGCACAAACAGAACAATCCAAATCTGATGTTTATGTCGAAAAATCAATGGCTCAATTGGCTTCCAGTTTTTACGATACCACAGGTCTTAAAGCAATGATCTCCCCCAAAGAAGAGGTAACTAACGGTGAAGGTGAAAAGATGAGTCTTTTTGCCCAGAGCTGGGGCAGATTGATCATGTTTGTGATTATTTTCCTTCTTTTTTATCTGGCTATTGCAAAAGGTTTTGAGCCATTATTGCTTTTACCGATTGCTTTTGGGGGATTGCTTGCCAATATTCCTGTTGCCAATATGACAGGTGATCACGGAATGCTTGGTATTATCTACAACATGGGTATTGCCAATGAATTTTTCCCCTTGCTTATCTTTATGGGGGTTGGAGCAATGACGGACTTCGGTCCACTGCTTGCAAATCCAAAAACAGCCCTCTTGGGGGGTGCAGCACAATTTGCAATTTTTGGATCGTTGGTTGGGGCTGCAGCGCTTTCCCAATATACGGGATTGGTTGATTTTTCGCTACAGCAATGTTCGGCAATCAGTATTATCGGAGGAGCGGATGGCCCAACTTCAATTTTTATCGCTTCGAAATTGGCACCCGAACTTATGGGAGCTATCGCTGTGGCGGCATACTCCTATATGGCGCTTGTTCCGGTTATCCAGCCCCCGATTATGAAGGCTCTGACAACTAAAGAAGAGCGTCGAATTGTGATGAAGCCAACACGAAAAGTGCACAAGCTGGAAAAATTAATTTTTCCATTGCTTGTAATTACAATGACATTCCTTGTTTTACCTGATGCGGCACCGCTTATTGGAGCATTTGTGTTTGGAAACTTTGCAAAAGAATCCGGGGTGGTAGATAGGCTGAGCAATGAGATGCAAAACTCATTGATCAATATTGTAACCATCTTCTTGGGTCTGGGTGTCGGATCAAAGCTTGCTTCTGATAAATTCCTTGTAATGGAAACATTGGGAATCATGGTTATCGGACTTCTTGCATTTGCCGCGGGTACTGCAGCGGGTGTTTTGATGGCTAAACTGATGAATAAATTTTCAAAAGAACCGATCAACCCTCTTATCGGGGCGGCAGGAGTTTCTGCTGTACCGATGGCAGCAAGGGTTGCAAGTAAAGTAGGTGCTGAAGCAAGGCCGGGTAATATTTTATTGATGCATGCTATGGGGCCAAATGTCGCAGGTGTGATAGGGTCAGCCGTTGCAGCAGGCGTATTGCTGTCGATATTTAAATAAAACAAAGAGGATATGATGAGTATTAAGACGCCCAAGGGGCTTGAAAAACTAGGATTAGAAAATATTGGAGAAATATATTATAATTTAAGTTTTGATGAACTTCAAGCGCATGAAGTCAATCGTGGAGAGTGCAAAATCTCTACATCAGGCACAGCTATTTGTGATACGGGTATCTTTACGGGAAGAAGTCCTAAAGATAAATATTTTGTTAACCAAGAGCCCTCCAATAAGCACATCGCTTGGGGTGAGGTAAATAGGCCTATTGAAAAAAAGATATTTAGTGAACTTTTTGATCTTGCGAAAAAAGAGCTTTCAGGAAAAAATATTTATATCAACGATGTGTATGCCGGCGCAAGCAAGGAAAGTCGAAGATCTATCCGCTTTATTACCGAAGTGGCTTGGCAGGCACATTTTGTGACCAATATGTTTATTCGGCCCACTCAAGAAGAGCTGGAAAATTTTGAACCCGATTTTATAGTCTACAATGCATGTAAAACGGTAGATGAAAACTACAAAGCACATGGTTTAAATTCTGATGTATTTGTTGTTTTTGACATTGAAGATGCTGTTTGCGTAATCGGCGGCACCTGGTATGGCGGAGAGATGAAAAAAGGTATTTTTTCTATGATGAACTATTGGTTGCCGCTTGAAAATAAACTTCCCATGCACTGTTCAGCCAATGTGGGCAAAAATGGTGATGTTTGTCTTTTTTTTGGCCTTTCGGGCACAGGAAAGACAACGCTTTCAACTGATCCAACCAGGGCCCTTATAGGCGATGATGAGCATGGATGGGATGATAATGGTGTGTTCAATTTTGAAGGCGGATGTTATGCAAAAGTGATCAATCTGGACCCCAAAAGCGAACCGGAGATTTATGGCGCCATCAGAAAAAATGCTCTTTTGGAAAACGTTGTTTATGATGATAACGGCACGGTAGATTATTCTAATGCCTCTAAAACAGAAAATACCCGAGTTTCATATCCTATCGAACATATTGAAAACTATCAAGTGGGACTTCAGGCGGGGCATCCAAGCAACATAATCTTTCTTACGGCGGATGCATTTGGTGTGCTTCCCCCCGTGAGCAAGCTTACCAAAGAGCAGGCAATGTACTATTTTCTTAGCGGATATACCGCCAAGGTGGCTGGTACCGAAAGGGGGATTACGGAGCCTGTGGCAACTTTTTCTGCATGTTTTGGAGAAGCTTTCTTGCCGTTGCATCCAACAGTATATGCTAAACTTTTGGGTGAAAAGATAGATAAACATGGCGTAAATGTTTATCTTGTGAATACCGGCTGGACAGGGGGTTCCTATGGAAAAGGGAAACGTATGAGCATCAAAGATACCAGAGCCTGCATCGAAGGAATTCTTAACGGATCAATCAATGATGCACAGTTTGACATTCTCCCTATTTTTAATCTTGCTATCCCTAAAGCGTTAGACGGCGTAAATGATAATGCCGTGCTCAATCCAAGAGAGACATGGGGAGACAAGACCAAATATGATGCAATGCTTGCAAAATTGGCAAAAATGTTCCAAGAAAACTTCCGCCGATATGATGATAGGGGTGGAGAATTTGACTATGCCTCTGCAGGTCCTCAGCTTTAATTTCCTTGCTGCATCAAGGCTCTTGTTGGGGGTTTTGTTCTTATGTGACTCTAAGAAATCTAGAGTATAGTTTCATATATTAAAGTCTAAAGGAATAGTAAATGGATATAAACAAAATTAGAAAAGTATGCAGACCGATTAGGATCGTTGTGGGGCTTGCGCTGATTGGTGCAGGTGTCTATACCGATATCAAATGGTTCTATCTTGGTATTATCCCATTGATTGCAGGGCTTTCAAACTTTTGTCCGCTTTGTATTATTACTAAAAAGTGTGACACGAAAATAAAATAAAAAACACGAACAGGCTGATGCTTGTTTGTGTTGATCTTCTGCTTCCATATAAATCATTACAAAGAACTATCTTTAAATAAGTGTTAAAAGATAATTTTGTATTATTAAAGAGCTTTCAAAGACGCTCAAAAAATCAATGATATTGAGTGTATTTCAAGACATTTCATTAAAAAAGTATCGATGTATGTCATAAGCAAAAAATAGGTTGCAATATGGGCAATAAAAGAATATTACAAAATTTAAAGATATCAACAGCTAGATCAATTTGACCTTGGGATAAAAACATGAATAAAGAAATTTTAGAAAATATAAAAGAGCTAGATGATCACCTGGTAAGGCATACCGAAGGAATGGATCTTGGGGTGCACCCTTATGAAATTGCTGATTTACTTGTAGAGGTTAAAGAGGAGAGTGAAGAAGCTTATAACGATTTTCTTCAGAAGCTGCCAAAAGATCTTTTGGCAGAAGTTTTGGTTGAGCTTCCCAAATCGCTTCAAGAAGAGATTTATGAGCATTATGAAGCCAAAGAGCTTGCTGCTTTGGCAGAATTTTTGGATACCGATGAAGCAGCTGACCTGATCCAGCATATTGAAGAGCTGGATGAGGAAAAGGCCGACGAAGTTCTTTCGAATCTCTCGGATGAAGACAGGGGGACCATCGAAGAGCTCATCTCCTATGATGAGGATAAAGCGGGTGCCTATATGCAAACTGAGCTTTTTGATGCACATTTGGATGAGACGATCGGAGATTCTGTTAGACGTCTTAAGCGCCTGAAAGAGAACAATGAGATTGATAATGTTCATCACGTATTTGTTGTGGATGATAAGAGAAAATTTATTGGTATGATCCCTTTGGAAGATTTGATCCTTCATGGCCCAAAAGAAGTGTACAGGGATGTGATTGAGGAAGGGATGATTACGGTTTCGGTCGATTCGCATGAAGAGATTAAAAATGCAGTAGAAACAGTCAGTAATTACGACTTGAGTGTTATAGCGGTTGTTAATGAAAAAGGTATGCTGCTGGGCCGTATTACCTCGGATGATATTTATGATATTATAGAAGAGGAAGCGACTGAGCAGATTTATAATTTAGCAGGGGTCAATGATGAAGCCGAACAGGAAGAAAGCATATGGAAAATAGGTAAATCCAGAGGTATGTGGCTGGGAGTCAATCTTTTAACGGCAATTGCTGCATCTTTTGTTATAGGATTATTTGATGCTACCATACAGTCAATTGTGGCACTTGCAGTATTGATGCCTATTGTTGCTTCTATGGGCGGCAATGCAGGAACACAGACTCTTACTGTAACCGTAAGGCAAATGGCTTTGGGGGATATTGTATCTGATGAAGCCAAAGAGACAATTGTCAAAGAGGTGCTTGTATCGCTGATGAACGGACTGGTTTATTCTGCGGTGATGGGTATTATTGCATATGTGTGGTTTCAGATGCCTATGCTGGGGGTGGTGATTGCCGCAGCCATGCTGATCAATCTTTTTTCTGCAGGATTTTTTGGTGCGGTTATTCCTCTTGCATTGAAAAAATTTGGCGTGGACCCGGCGATTGGATCAACGGTACTATTGACGACCGTGACAGATGTTGTAGGATTTTTCAGCTTTTTAGGCTTGGCAACTGTGATATTATTATAAAAATGGAATATATTTATGGCTGAAGCAAATTGGACAGAAAAAAATAAATCCTATCCCTTGAGATATTATATTGAGGACTATTGGGATATCGTTGTGGGCGCTATAGCTATTATGGCGGGGATTTTTATGCACAAAAATGGTAATGCAGGTATGGCTACTGTATTGGCTGCCGTTGGCATCGCTGCACTTTCATTGACCGTTGCGGAAATAGCAGAAATCCTTTCTGAGAGACTTGTAGAACCTTATGCAAGTATGGTGCTTACGTTTAGTGCGGTCATTGTAGAAATCGTTCTTTTATATATCATTTTACTCGAAGCAGCGCATTCGCCGGAAGTGGTAGAGACGGTCAAGGGAGGCATCATCTCTGCGGTCATTGTAGACATGAATGTACTTTTGGGGCTTGCTGTATTTATCGGCGGTCTTAAATTTACCGAACAAGAGCACAATAAAGAAACCTCCAGTACGTACACTACCATATTGTTTGTTACAGCATTGGCTCTTTTGGTTCCGAGCCTTTTAAGTCAAACAGAGCATGGCGGCGAGGCAATCAGAGAAGCGAGCAGTATTATCGCCGGAGTGCTGATGCTTTTTTACATTATTATATTTATTTTTCAGACAAGAACCCACACCCATTTTTTTCAGGCAACGGCTAAAAGCAGATTTTTTAGGCTTAAAAGAAAATTGAGAGAAGAAGGGCAGGAGATCGACGAAAATGAACATAGCGGTTATATTTTTGAAAAATTTAACAATCTGGGTAATTTTGTCATAATTTTTCTTTTAATTGGTGTGATTGCCTTGGGTGCGGAAGTGTTTGCAACTGATGGCGTAGCTCTTGCCAAGGAGTATGGGGTATCGGCAGGACTTTCCGGTTTGATCATCGCTATTGTCGCGGTCGCCCCGGAAATATTTACAGCAATTAAAGCAGCCAGAAATGACCAGATTCAAAGAGTTGTAAATATTGCCATGGGCGCTTCAACGGTATCCATTCTTTTAACCGTGCCTGTGTTGCTGGCAATGGCGTATATGAGCGGCATTGATCTTTTTTTGGATTTCAATCCTCTTCAGATAGGCGCTTTGATTATGACGATTATTTTAGCTTGGAAGAGTACCGAAGAAGGGCAGACAAACTATTTTGAAGGGATGTCCCATTTGATGTTTTTTGTGTGTTATGCCATTATTGCTGCTTATTATTGAAGATAGATGCTATATATCCGGCTATAATTACGATACTTAAATACGAAAAGAGTTGTTATGTCATTTGCTACTTTGGGATTATCCGGTGAAATCTTACAAGCTTTACAGGATAAGGGTTATCAGGAGGCGACAGCCATACAAAAAGCACTCATTCCGGCCATTTTTACACGCCGCGATATTTTAGCCGGAGCACAGACCGGTACAGGAAAAACAGCAGGCTTTGTGCTTCCCATTCTTCAATCACTCTTCTTAAGTTTTGAATCAGGCAAGCATTACCCCAAAGCACTTATCTTGGTACCCACGCGTGAACTGGCAAAGCAGGTTCAAGGGCAGATAGCAGCCTATGCGAAATACCTTCCTCTTAAAAGCTCCGCACTTTACGGAGGCGCTAATTTGCAAACCCAGGCTAATAGACTGAAAGCCGGCTGTGACATTGTTGTAGCTACAAGCGGCCGTTTGCTTGAGCATCTGGGGCAAAAAAACATTTCGCTTGACGGTATTGAATATTTGGTGCTGGACGAGGCTGATACTATACTTGATATGGGGTTTTTGCGTGAAATAACGCAGATACTCTCCCTGCTTCCGCAAAGACGTCAAAATATTCTTATCTCTGCAACACTCTCCGGATCACTTAAAAGACTCTCTGATCAAATGCTTTATAGGCCCAAACTAATAGAAGTCGACAGCATGGGAACAGGCGCCGTACAAGTAAAACAAATTGTATATCCCGTAGAAAGTGAAAAAAAACTTGAGTTGCTTTCTTATCTTATCGGTTCACGAAACTATAAACAAGTGTTGGTTTTTGTACGAAAAAAAGAGATAGCAGACATAGTAGAAAAAGAACTTAACGAAAGCGGCCTTTATGCAGTATGTATTCATGGAGGCAAAGCCTCCGGTGCAAGAAGCAGGGCATTGAATGATTTTAAAGAGAGAAAAGCCAGGGTGCTTGTGGCGACCGATATCGCTGCTAGAGGATTGGATATTCCTGCTCTTGAAGTGGTTATCAACTATGACCTTCCTCATGTGGTGCAAGATTACATTCATCGTATCGGCCGTACCGGAAGGGCTGGAAAAAGCGGTTTGGCGATTACTCTTGTTAATGAAAAGGAGATGGTCGCACTCAGGGATGTTGAGCGCATGATGGGAAAAGCTATTGCTCAAGAAAAACTTGAAGGATATGCACCTCAAGTGCTTAAAGAACAAAAAGGAGCAAGAAATACAGAAGACAAAAAGAAAAAAGTAGACGGTGCATTTGGAAAAAAGAAAAAAGCAGATGGTTTGACGAAAAAAAGAAAAACCACTAAGCGTGACGGATACACCAAGTTTGAAATTCCAAAAACAAAAAATGAGAATAGAAAACAAGGAAAATCAAAACGCTCATAAGTGAAAGAAAAATTCCTCTTTTATTTTTCTTTTAAAGAAAATTTTCCTATTTCTTCTAAAAACGTAGTTGCATAGGATCCCTTGGGAAGATAAAAGTCTACAGTAAGTTTCTGAGCTTCTTTATCATAGAGTGTTTTTACATCTTTTGGCCATATCCATGCGTATCTTCTGTCTCCTTTGAGGCTTCCCATCTCCGTATCATCATAAGGCTCTTCCAGATGGTAAGCATCGCTTTGTGCCCTTAAGGTGTTGGCGCCACAGAGTAGCCCGGTAGGCGAAAGCTTGCTTTCTTTGAAGGCCTGTGCGCTTTGTATCATGTCTTTTACAAAGTTTGGTTTTCCGTAAGGGTAAGCCATAACCACGTCCCCTAAAAAAAGTTTAAAAAATTGCGGCTGTTTTTGGAGCGCTTCGACAAGTTCTAAAGGGTATTTCAATTTTTTTGCTGCCGATTTGGCGTCTTCCTTGGAGAGAACAGAAGAGAGTTTGATGCGCGAATGCAGCCATTCGTTAAAAAGATAACTTTGGTAGGCGGAAACAAGAAGTTTCTCTCTGGACCCTTTGAGTTTTTTTCCACTATGGGCAATCTCTTTGCCTTGAAGGTAACTTTTGCTGTCTTCACCAAAACGCTGGTAGCCAAAATAGTTAGGAACGCCGCAAGTTTGCATTTTTTGAGCTGTCGTACTAAAAAGTACCGCATTTTTTTCGTTGACATGGTGCAGCACAATAGAAAAACGATTGCCTTTGAGATGTCCTATTTTAAGCGGAGCCTTATTGTAGGTTTTTTCTAAAATTTCTATTTTTTCGGTAGTAAGGTTTTTTTTCAGTTCCCTTTCATATTGTTTTGGCAACGAGATATATTGAATGGTTGTTGCGCTTTTATCTTTGAGCCCTGCATAACCTATATCTTGTTCTTTGAGCCCTGTTGCTTTGGCAAGAACGGTAATGAGTTTCCATGTACTCATATCGGTTTTTTTTATTTTTAGCACAAGATAGTTTCCTGAACCGGTAAAGGGATAAAGGGGTATTTCTTCTACAAAAAAGCGCTCAATAGTCTGCTTGAAGTCAAAAGATATTGGATTGTGGGTGTAGGCGTATGTTTTCATATGCGAAGTATATCCAAAAAACCCTCATAAAACATTCGAGGATCAGGCTGTCATGTCTTTTATTTGCATGGGTGTTCAAGTATCTCTTTGACGCTATTTTGTTGCATCTTTTTTATTTTTTGCTGCATCTGTTCGGGGTAGGCTATAAATTTATAGCCTTTATAAATGGTAAAAAGCCCATAACCCACAACCAAGAGCGCTGCAAGTTTCATCATTGTCTCCCGCAAGGAACCTTTTTGTAAAAATTTGGTCATAGTACCAAGAAAAAAAAGAGCAGGTATGGTAGCCAAACCAAAAGTTGCCATGACAATGGCACCCCACAAGGGGGAGGCTGTGCTTGCTGCAAAAATAGCAAAAGAGTAAACCAGTCCACAAGGAATCATACCGTTTAGTACTCCGAGCAAAAAGAAACTCGTATAGGTTTTGTTTGAAAGGAGAGATCTAAATGCTTTTTGAAACCAACTGTTTTTTGAGATAGACCACTCTGCGGAGAGTAAAAACTTAAGGTTGCCCACAAGGGAAAACCCTGCAAGTATCATCAGCACTCCTGTAAGCAAAAAAAGTATCCCTTTGGTTGTGGGAGTGAAAGCAATTGCTTTTCCCAGCAGGCCAAAAAAGGCTCCCAGCACCGTATAGGTTGCAACGCGACCGAAGTTGTAGGAGAGGTGGGAAGCAGTCTGCTGCATCCATGAAGTTTTTGGGTCTATTTTACTTGAGCTATAAGCAACAACTATACCCCCACACATACCAATACAATGCCCTACGCTTCCTAAAAAGGCGGTAGTTAAAATGATGAATAAATCAATATTTTCCATGAGAACTCTGATATAGTGTAGAATAACGAAACTATAGTATTATTTTGTTAAAATAATATTAAGGTTCCATTCTTAAGTATTTTTTGAAGAAAATTATCTTTTTCAAGAGCGCATTTTGGAGTTTTTGGAAGATTTAAAAGAAGAATACGGAAAGAGAGATAATGCAAAGATATAGATTTATTGTGGGCGGTGAAGTGCAGGGTGTATTTTATCGGAAGTTTGTTTCTCAGGCAATGATGAAAAAGCAGTTTCAGGGTTACGTAAAAAATCTTGAAGACGGTACGGTTGAGGTTGTGGCTGTGGTTTATGATGATGATTTTGATATGGTGATGCAGATACTTCAAGAAGGCTCTCCTGCAAGCAATGTGAAGGGAATTACGTATCAAATCATTCAGGATGCCGATTTTACCACCGACGGTTTCGAAATAAGGTATTGATATGGGCAAGAGATAGGTATTAAAATCTTTGCTATAATAATAAATAAAGCGAGACAGGAGGTTTTCAATGCAGATCAATGTGGTTTGCCCGCACTGCTATAAAGTCAATCGTATTCCCAAAAAAAATCAGTATACAAAAGCAAATTGTGGTGCATGTAAAACATCTTTGCTTCAAAGTAAACCGGCATCAGTCAGTATGGAGATATTCAATACTTTTATTGTCAACAGTGAAATTCCTGTTGTGGTAGATTTTTGGGCGCCTTGGTGCGGTCCTTGTCTTCAAATGGCTCCTGCATTTGAAGAGGCGGCAATGAATATGCCGCTTCAGGCACAATTTTTGAAGGTAAATACCGAAGAAGAGCCGCAGCTGGGAGCACGTTTTGGTATCCGAA
>JAUPLS010000036.1 GCA_030836805.1 Campylobacterota bacterium
ATTGCGTTGTGCATAAAATGCTTTAAGAAGCTCATTTATTCTTCTTGCCATATAGCGTATATATTCAAGCTCAGAAACATCTTTTACCAATTCAAGGATAAGACAGTGCTGATCATTAAGTTTAGGATCCCCAAGCGCATCATTTTTATAATCGAATTCTACAAGTGTAAACGGCAGTGCTTTGCCGTCTTGAATGCCTAAATTTCTACTTAAGCTGCCTGTAGCAATGTTTCTTACAATCACTTCTATCAAAATAACATCCGCTTTTTTATGAAGCATGTGATTGTCGTCAATCATTTGTATGAAATGGGTAGAAATACCTTTATCGTTGAGATATTTAAAAAGCTCTGTTGAAATTTTATTGTTGAGGGCGCCTTTACCTTCTTCTGTGGCTTTTTTCTTTCCGTTAAATGCCGTGAGATCGTCCTTGAACTCTGAGATGTAAAGAGCTTCATCGTCGGTTGCCCATATTTTTTTAGCTTTGCCTTCATATATAAGTGTCTTTTTTGTTGCTTTGTTTGCCATTACTTTTTCCCTTTATTTGTAATAATAAGTGCTTTGAGTATATCAATACTGCTTTTAAGCTGAGCATCATTGTATAGCTGCTCTTCGGTAATGATTGTTTCATCTATTTTGGTTGCATTGTCTTCGCCTATAGTGGTGTTAATATCGTTTTCAATTTTTTTGGTTGTCTCTATCTTTTCAAGTTCGCTGGTTAAATGCTTGCTGAGATCTTTTTCTTTAAGCAAAACGGGATCATCATTTTGTTCTATTTTGCCAAAATGAACAATAATATCCGGCGTAACGCCTTCGGCTTGGATTGTGCGTCCGCTTGGTAAATAATATCTTGCTACGGTTAGCTTTAATGCCTCTTCTTTGCCAATAGGCATAACTATCTGCACCGAACCTTTACCGAAAGTTTTTTCTCCTACGGTAACAGAGCGGTTGAAGTCTTGTAGTGCGCCGCTGACGATCTCGCTTGCACTGGCGCTTCCGCCATTCACGATGACCACAATAGGCGTTGTTTTGTCTGTGTTTTCCTTGTGTGCTTCAAAAGTGATATTTTCTTCTTTGGTTTTACCTTTCTGGGAAACGATGACTCCATGATCAACAAACAAATCAACCAGTCCGACTGCCTGATCAAGTAATCCGCCGGGGTTATTTCTTAGATCAAGTATGATTCCTTTGATTTTAGGATGTTTTTTGAGAGCTTTTTCGACATCATCAACTACTTTTTGATCAAAAGAGGTAACGCCCAAATAAAGAATATGCTCGTCAGTCTGGACCGTTTTGGCATATACTGATTGTATCTTGATAATATCCCTGGTGATTTTTATGGTTAACGGTTTGGGTTCATTTTTTCGGATAAGAGTTAAGACAATATCTGTTTTTGGTTTGCCTCTCATAAGTTTAACAGCATCGTCGATATTCATACCTATTGTTGCTTTGTCATCAATCTTGAGAATGATGTCTCCGGCTTTAACGCCTGCGGTAAAAGCCGGGGTGCCATCAAGAGGGGCGATTACGGTCAACGCGCCATCTTTCATTCCTACCGAGATGCCCAGCCCCCCAAATTCCCCTTTGGTCTGAACGGTCAGATCTTTATAGTCTTTTGCATCCATGTAGGTTGAGTGTGCATCAAGATTGGTCATGAGCCCCTTGAGTGCTTTGTCTACAAGAGCAGAAGTGTTAACATCATCGACATATTGATTTTCGATGATATTGAGTATTTGTGTGAATTTAATGTAGGCTTCGAGTTTTTCTTTGGCAGTAGATTTTGCAACGGTATCCTTCGCTTCTGCAAAACTACCAAAAAGATAGGCAGCAGTTATGGTAGAAAATAGTCCTAACGCAATCAATCTTTTACTTTTTTTAATCATTTATACTCTTTTTTATTGGGTGTTAAACGTATTTGTTCATACTTTTTAAGATATGGTATACAGATTTATAATTTTATTTAAAAATATATAAGAGTAGGCTTTTGGGTATAAAGATGATTTTGTACAGTTTTTGATAGACAGAAATATCATTTAATAAATATACGAAAGAAACTTGACACACATTGACTAAAGATGTATAATACTTTTAATACCAATATTATACTATACAAAAGGGAAAATAATGAAAAATATATTAGAAAAACTTACACATCAAATGACAAGTGCTATTGAATCGGGTCTTTCGCTTGCGTTGCATAATAAAAACCCTGAGGTGGAACCTATTCATCTTATTTGGGGACTGTTGACCAACAGCGGTTCTGTGTTGCACCAGACACTTAATAAAATGAATGCAGATAAAGAGTCCATAGAGCTTGAAGCCAAAAGTATCGCCAATAAGTTGCCTACCGCATCGACTATTGCCAAAGAAAATATTAAGCTTTCTCAAAATCTTGTGCGGTCTTTGCAGGCTGCAGAAGGCGTGATGGCGGCCAGCGGGGATCAATATCTTGCGGTAGATTCATGGTTGATCGCCAATACACAAGAGAGCTTTATCAAAGGTGTTCTTGGGAAGTATATAGATATATCTGAGTTTAAAAAGACACTTGAATCGATCCGGGGAGGCAAGCAGATTGATTCTCAAAGTGCGGATGAAACACTTGAGGCGCTTGCCCAATACGGTATCGATCTTAATCAGAAAGCAAGAGAAGGTTCGCTTGACCCTGTCATCGGAAGAGATGAGGAGATTCAGCGTGCGATGCAGATTTTGATCCGTAAGACCAAGAACAATCCTATCCTCATAGGTGAACCCGGAACGGGTAAGACAGCCATAGTTGAAGGGTTGGCACAGCGTATCGTAAACAAAGAGGTACCGCTAAGCTTGCAGAATATGCGGGTCATTTCATTGGACATGAGCCGATTGATTGCAGGGGCAAAGTATCGAGGAGAATTTGAGGACAGGCTTAAGGCGGTGGTTGATGAAGTGAAAAAAGCAGCCAATGTTATCCTCTTTATCGATGAGATCCATACGATTGTGGGGGCCGGAGCAAGCGAGGGAAGTATGGACGCGGCAAACATTCTTAAGCCCGCCCTTGCGCGCGGTGAGCTCCATACGATCGGAGCTACCACACTCAAAGAGTATCGCAAATATTTTGAAAAAGATGCAGCGCTTCAAAGACGTTTTCAGCCGATCAAGGTAGACGAACCGAGTATCAATGAGGCATTGCAAATTCTTAGAGGCATCAAAGAGAGACTTGAGACACACCACAATGTTATCATTACGGATGGCGCGCTCGTGGCAGCAGCAAAACTTTCAGATCGCTATATCACCGACAGATTTTTGCCGGATAAAGCGATAGATCTTATCGATGAGGCAGCCGCTGAGCTTAAAATGCAAATCGAAAGCGAACCTACCGATCTGGCAAAAACCAAACGCGAAATTTCGACACTTCAAGTCGAAAAAGAGGCGCTTAAGATGGAGAAAAGCGAGAAAAATGCTGTCCGTCTTGGCGAGATAGAAAAAGAATTGGCTGACCTTGAAGAGAAAAAAAGATCATTGCAAAGCCAATTTGAAAATGAAAAATCAGTGTTCAGTCAAATTGCGGAAGTCAAGTCAAGTATCGAATCATTAAAAATGCAAGCAGAGCAGGTGAAGCGTGAAGGCGATTTCAATAAGGCTGCCGAGATTGAATATGGACAGATTCCCGCAAAAAATGGAGAACTTAAGGCACTTGAAGTTAAATGGCAGCAAATGATGAGCGAAGGGACACTGCTTAAAAATTCGGTCGACGAAGAGATGATTGCAAGCATTATAAGCCGCTGGACGGGCATTCCGGTAACCAAAATGCTTCAAAGCGAAAAAGAGAAAATTTTACATATAGAAAATGTATTGCAAGAAGAAGTAGTAGGCCAAGAAGAAGCCCTAAAAGCGGTTGCAAGAGCAATTAAACGCAATAAGGCGGGACTAAGCGACACCAATCGTCCTATCGGCAGCTTTATGTTTCTGGGACCAACAGGCGTAGGTAAAACACAAGTAGCAAAAACCCTGGCGAAGTTTTTGTTTGATACAGAAAAATCGCTCATTCGTATCGATATGAGTGAGTATATGGAAAAACATGCAGCCAGCCGTTTGGTCGGTGCACCTCCTGGATATGTCGGATACGAAGAGGGCGGCCAGCTCACTGAAGCAGTCAGAAGAAAACCGTACAGTGTTGTACTTTTCGATGAGATTGAAAAGGCGCATCCTGACGTATTTAATACCTTGCTGCAAGTACTTGATGACGGACGGCTCACTGACAATAAGGGGGTTACGGTGGATTTTAAAAACACCATTATCATCATGACTTCCAATATTGCATCAAGCAAAATTATGGAGTCTGATGATCCTGAGGAGAGAAGAAAAGCAGTGAATAATGAGTTGAAACTTCATTTTAAGCCTGAATTTCTTAACCGGTTGGATGATATTGTGATTTTTAATCCACTCAATAAAGCGGCAATTACCAGTATCGTGGATATACTTTTCAAGGGTATTCAGAAAAAATTGCAGGAGAGAAACATTCATGTCGTGCTTAAACCCGCAGCAAAGGCATATATTGCCGAAGCAGGATTTGATCCTGTATATGGGGCTAGGCCACTTAAAAGAGCTCTTTATGAAGTCGTAGAAGACACACTGGCCGAACTCATTCTGGCAGATAAGGTTGCTGAGGGCTCAAATATCATTTTTGATGTAGAGCAGGGTGAAATTATCACACGAATCGACTAATCCTATTATATGCTCCCTAGGCGTTGAGGCTTAGGGAGCATATACTTCCCTCATTTTTGGTAAATTTATCTTTTTCAGTCACATTATGCAAATTTTTTGTTTTTACCTTTTATTGTTTGGGTTGAGCGCGTAAAATAATTTTTTTTAAAGCATTGGAATGGATACATAGTGTTAAAATAAAAAAATAATTCGATGTTAAAAATATCTTCATAAACGATAAAAACTTTAAAAGGATAAAAATTGGCGGCAAGTTTTTTTGCATTATTTGATGACATTGCGCTATTGATGGATGACGTGGCATCCATGAGCAAAGTAGCTACTAAAAAAACAGCAGGAATATTGGGGGATGATTTGGCTGTCAATGCAGACAAAGCCTCCGGATTTGCTTCATCAAGAGAGCTTCCCGTGTTATGGGCTATCACCAAAGGCTCTTTTATCAACAAATTGATCATTTTGCCTGTAGCATTTCTTTTGAGTGCCTTCATGCCATCGGTTATTATTCCTATTTTAATGGCGGGAGGGATCTATCTGGCCTATGAGGGAATTGAAAAAATTTATGCATATTTTGTACCCCATGAGCATAAAGAATTCCATTATACAAAATTTGAAATTGTGTCCGAAGAGGAAGTGCTAAAAGAAGAAAAAAACAAAATAAAATCAGCAATCGTGACTGATTTTATTTTGTCGATCGAGATTGTAATTATTGCACTTAGTACGGTGGTTAAGCAGACATTGCCTGTTCAGATTATGGTAGTTTCTTTGATTGCTGTGCTTGCAACCATCGGTGTATATGGAATCGTTGCTCTGATAGTGAGAATGGATGATTTTGGATATAAACTTATCGTCATGGGAAATGATAAAAGCAGAGCGCTAAAGAGTATCGGCGAATTTTTGGTAAATGCCTTGCCTAAAGTAATCAAGTCCTTAACGGTAATCGGAACCCTAGCCATGCTTTTGGTTGCCGGCGGAATTTACATGCATCATGTAGATTGGATTCATGGTGTTTTGCATCATGTTCCGACTCTTTTGGGTGAGCTTTTAGTTGGGGTGATAGCGGGCATCATTGCATTGGTATTTGTCGGTATATTTGAAAAAATTAGAAGCCTGCTTAAATCATAGTGTAATTTTATGCTTATTTTTTTATAATGAATGGGGTTTCATTTGGAGGAAAATATATCTTAGATGCCGAGATGGGTAGGATATTGTTGTGATTCATGGACAAAACAACAATAAATTTTTAAAAGGAGGAAGAATAAAAATTTTCTTCGACACCTAAGACATAAAAGAATTATAACTAAATAAGATAAAATTTGTCTTAATTAAAGAATAAAAAAGAAACTTTTTTTAAAAATTAGCACACCAGCCAATTCTCCGGCATAAAAAGTTCTTGTGTTGCAGGCATTGCTTTCCATCCGTTGCTTTCTAGGTACATCATTTTATTGCCAAAATATCCTACAATATATTTTTCTTTATAGATTGGAAATCCGCCCGAGTGAAGCAGAGCAAAGATATCTTCATAGTTTTTTGCTTTTTCGTAAAATGAAAAATCAAAGCCATGCAGTGACGCAAGTGCCGAACGAAGCATTTCGTTTTGATGCATCGAGGCACTCAGCGTGTAGTAAGCAGGGTAAGGTACAGCGGCATCTTGTATGAGATCGCTGATATAAAGTTTTTCTTTTTTTGGCAGATACACAGCAGCCCTTACTATAAGAATTTGATGATCAAAAGTATAAAAAAGTATAGCGTTTAGAGAGAAGAAGGTGCGAAATGATGTCAAATTGACAGATTTTTTTTACTTATTTATTGTTTGAATGTAAAATTGTTTTTATGTTCAAGTGAAGAAGGGTATAATTATGAAAGTTCAAAATCTAAACAAAATTAGGCGGCAAATGACTTTTAAGTTTGAAAATCCAAAAAAAACCAGCATAACCAAAAAAGCAAAGTATAAAGCTATTGATCTGTTTGCAGGTATAGGCGGTATAAGACTTGGATTTCAGCAGGCTTTCGGAGAAGATATTGAGTTTGTTTTTGCCTCGGAGATAGACAAATACGCTCAGCAGACATATTATGCAAATTTTGGAGAATTGCCTCACGGTGATATAACGCAAATAGATGAAAAAGATATCCCTCCACATGACATTATTTTAGCAGGTTTCCCTTGTCAGGCTTTTAGTATTGCAGGTAAAAGACTAGGATTTGAAGATACAAGAGGAACACTTTTTTTTGATGTAGCAAGAATTGCAAGACACCACAAACCAAAACTGATATTTTTAGAAAACGTAAAAGGTTTTGTAAATCACGACAACGGTAAAACATTTCAAGTTGTAAAAAATACGCTTGAAGATATGGGATATAAAGTCTTTGCAAAAGTTTTAAATGCAAAAGATTTCGGAGTACCGCAAAACAGAGAGCGGATTTATATAGTTGCATTTTTAGAAGATATAGAGTTTGAATTTCCTGAATCTATGAAAAATAAAGAAACAAAAGTCGGAAGCATATTAGAAGATTATGTAGATGCAAAATATACAATTTCTGACAAACTTTGGGCAGGACACCAAAGAAGAAAAGTAGAACACAAAGCAAAAGGCAATGGTTTTGGATATTGTATGTTTAATGATAATTCAAGCCATACAAGCACTATTAGCGCAAGATATTATAAAGATGGTTCTGAAATACTGATAGAGCAAATAAATAAAAATCCAAGAAAATTAACACCGAGAGAGGCAGGGCGTTTGCAAGGATTTCATGATGCATTTAAAATACCTGTTAGCGATGTACAAGCATACAAGCAATTTGGGAACAGCGTATCTGTAGCTACTATAAAAGAAATATCTAAAAAAATATACAAAGTTGCCAAAGGATTAGACAGTGAAAAATAGTATTGAAAAATTAAAAGTAGACAAAAACAAATTTGATATTAATTTGAAATTTTATTTTATACTGAAATACCTCTTAAAAGCAAAATTGTCAGAAAAAGACATTAAAAATATCCTTGAGCTAAATTCTTTGTACAAAAATTTAAAATTCAGAACAGCTCTTTTTGATAATCTTGAAAAATATTTTGGAAATTCCAAGACAGGCTTAACAAAATATGATTTATTTGTAGACATTTTAGATTTGATTAAAAATAATAATGATGTAGTGCTTTTGATTTTTTCACTTAAACTTATTGCAATAAAACCTCTCTTATTGCAGGAAGCAAAAATAAAAGATTTGCTTGATTTGTCAAAACTAAAACAATTAAATCCATTGTCAACAACCTACGATAAAATTACCCTCGTAAGTCCATATAGCACTAGAGTAAGCGGGGCACTACTGTCTTTAATATTTTTTGATAAATTAGAAAATAATGACACAGCTTTTTTATCAAGTGATACAACAAATTTTTTAAAAGAGTTGTCAGCAGAAGCAATAAATTTAAAAAAATATGGCATTGAACCAAATCAGATTTTTATGTTAATGTTTAGTGAAAGCATAAATCAATCAATAACAAGCGATAGTGGAAGCAACTATGAAGACAGAATTTTATCTGTTTTGGTAAATATTGGAATTGATAGTGATAAAATATCAAAAATACACGACAAAAATGACAGTTCAACAGAGTTTGATTTCTTTTTTGAGCTTGAAGATAGAACATTTGGAATAGGTGCAAAAAGAACGCTAAGAGAAAGATATAAACAATTTATAAAAACTGCTCAAATGTCAAAAATTGATGTTATGATTGAAATAACTTTGGGTATTGATTTGACAGAGGAAAAAGTTAAAACAATAAGAAATCACAATATATATTTATTTGTGGCGGATGAAATTTATCATTCAAATCCATATTTAAAAAATAATAATGGAGTATTTAGCACTAAAGATTTAGATATCGATATGTTAAAAAAATTAAAGTAATTGCTGTGTAAAAAATTCATATGATTAAAAAATATAAGCCGATGTCTAGATCAGAAAATATGAGTCGAATAAAATCAAAAGATACATCAATTGAAATTAAGCTTCGTAAAGAACTCTTTAAAAAAGGTTTTCGTTATAGAAAAAATTGCAAAGACATATACGGCAAACCTGATATCTGTTTTAAAGGCAAAAAAATAGCTATTTTTTGTGACAGTGAGTTTTGGCATGGAAAAAATTTTTATAATGGGAAAGACGGTGTAGACAGGCCAAAAACAAATGTTGAATTTTGGAAAAATAAAATTGCAAAAAATATTGCAAGAGATAAAGAAGTTAATGATTATTTAGAAAATGAAGGCTGGAGAGTCCTTCGTTTTTGGTCAAAAGATATCCTTCAAAATACACTTTGGTGTATTGAAATCATAGAAAATGCTTTAAAGGGCTAAATATCTTTTTCTCTTTTTCTGCAAAAACGAGAAAAACATGAAGCAATTCATATTTATTGTATGCTTTTCACCAGGAGCCTCCGCCACCCCCGCCACCCCCTCCGCCGGAAAAGCCTCCTCCTCCAGAGAATCCTCCGCCGCCGGTTGCGCCGGCAGAAGGCGGAGTGGATGCATTGTGAATATGGGAAGTGAAACCTTTTAGGTTGCCAATATCACCGTGGTACCAATAAGGGGTGGCAACATTTAAAATTGTAAAAAAAGAAAGCCAATGATCCGTCTCATTGAATAAAATTGCGTAAGGCAACATTTTTTCAAGATAAAGGGGGTCAGCCTGCAGGCGTCTTTTGATCTCATCTTGTTTTACGCGTTTGATGAACATTTGCAGACCCAAAAGATGGGTTCGCGCCTGAGCACCTTTTTGTGTAAATTTGCCAATTTTATTATAGATGTACATCATTATCAAGGCCAAGGCCAAGAGGACACCGATGGGCCCTGTCAATATGTCCGAAAGTGTAAGCGTTGAGCTTTGGAGGATTGCAATCAGCGGAGTCATGCCCCCTGCCACAAAAAAAGCGCCAAAAATTCTGGAAGGCCACGTTTTACTTCCCAGAATTACACTCATTCCTGCTGCACCAAATACTAAAGGAAATATGAGAATAACAACAATTTCGCTGCCCAGCTTTTGTGATAGGCTATAAAGCGCAAGGCCAAGCATGGGAAGCAAAAAGAGAATGCTTTTTAATAAAAAGTTTGTTCGGACCCTTTGGGGATTTTCACTCATATATTGAGCATCCACCACCCAGGCATAAAGTTGTTTGTTGATATAGCTGAAACCATCTTGAAGGGAACGCGCTTTTTCCGGTGAGCCCGAAGAGAGCGTAAAATTTTTATTTGCCTTAAAAAGAACAGAATCAAGCAGATATTTCTGATCCATGGTGAGTCGTGCGTCAACAGGCATGTTTGTTCGCAATAAAACAGGATCGTTATCTGAGCCGGGCTGTTCAATCTCAAGATATCCAAGTTCCGCAAGTTCAAGTGTAGCTGCTGCAAAATCTTCATCATTTGCAAAGCGATCCAAAAGAAGCCCCGACTGCAAAAGGCTCAATCCTTTGGGCGGAGCATACTGGACCGCAATAGATCGCTTGTCAATAAAGCCTGTATGTCTTTCAAATATCTTCTTAAAGTAAAGTAAAAACCCTACCAATGCAGCCCAGTGCCAATATTCTAAAGCAAAATCCAAAAATGTGGGCTGTATGTTATCTGATCCGCGTTGGCCCAAAAGAGAGGCCGGATAGACAAGCTCCGCGGTTAATCCTTCGCGAGGAAGAAGTGAGTCGAGTGTAACCTGAAATGTGTGAGGATTTATCCATCGTGTCGTTGCCTGTGAAGTTCTTGCTCCGTAAGAACCTGTAAATACGGAGGGAGCAATAATTTCTTGCGGAAGGGAATCGGGCAAGAAGATATGTGCCCGTACGTTATAGATCGGTATCTGCCATCCCGTGCCGATGATATTCCAGCGGATAGCATCATTCTGTTCATTTGCTGATGCGGGGAGCACCCCTTTTTTGACACGGTATCTGATAGTATATTTGTGCTTTCCGCTAAGATAAGAAGAGGCTGATCCAATCTTCAAACGAACAACATCTCCGGCATGAGAAGAGCCCATGGTGGATTTTTCCCATTCAGTCATTGTGCCGTCGAGTTGTACTGAAAAATCATAAAGTCCTATATCTTTGGGTCGTGTTTTACCTTTGATCATAAAAGGAATATCGCGAAAAATCCCATGTTTCTGCATATGCTCAAAATCATAAGTGATTGATTCAAAGATCGCAAGTTCACCGCTTTGTTCCACTGTGATATTAACTTCATAGCCGACGATTTTTTCTGCCCAGCTCATACTCCCCAGCCCCGCAAGAAGCAGGGAGATTAAAAGTAGTTTTTTCATTATCGTAGATTTAGAAATTTATCTTAGGCATGTTCTTGGCTTCTAAGGCTTCCTTTTCATCAAGTTCAAAGTATGAACGAGGTGTGAACTGAAATTTTCTGGCAACAAAAAGATCAGGAAAGGATTCAAGCTTCGCATTGTAATCCCTTACGATAGCGTTATAGTAACGTCTGGCATTTTGGATGGCATCTTCAAGCGAACTGAGTTGACTTTGAAGGTCGAGAAAGTTTGTATTTGCCTTTAAGTCCGGATAGGCTTCTGCTAACGCAAAGAGTTTTCCCAGTGCACCGGAGAGTGTATTGGCTGCAGTCACTTTCTCATCAATCGTATTTGCATTAAGGCCTTGCTGTCGTGCTTGAATTACTTTTTCAAGCGTATCGGCCTCGTACTCTTTGTAGCCTTTAACCGTATCGACCAAAGCAGGGATCAGATCAAAACGACGCTTAAGCTGCACATCAATATCTGACCATGATGCATCTATGCCTGCCCTCAGAGAGATGAATTTATTATAAATTATAACTATATAAGCAGCTATGCCTACGATAACCAGCAGTATGATGTTTGCAAAACCCATGAGATATCCTTTTACTTTTTATATATTTATATTTAATTATACAAGAATAAAACTAAAATGATATATTTTTAAAAAAAAGACTATTGATGGTATGTGATTTTAACCATAAACCGATGATTTTCATCCGCTGCACGTTGTTTGGGCAAAGAGAAAGAGGGCTTAATCTTTTGCTCCTCTTTTTGCATAAAATTCGGCCCTGAATGATTCAAATCTTCCTTGCAGGATAGCTTCTCTCATCTGTTTCATTAAATCAAGATAATAATAAAGATTGTGTATGGTTGCCAGTCTGAAGTAAGTGATTTCTCTGGCGCGAAAAAGATGGCGCAAGTAAGAACGGGAGTAGGTTTGACAAACCATGCAGTTGCACTCCGGATCAATAGGCATTTTGTCGGTAGTGTATTGGGCTTTCTTGATATTAATTTTTCCAAAAGAGGTAAAAAGTGTGCCGTTGCGTGCATTACGTGTGGGCATAACACAATCAAACATATCTATTCCTCTATAAACATTCTCCACCAAATCTTCTGGAGTTCCTACGCCCATAAGGTAGCGTGGTTTATCTTGAGGCATAAATTGCGTCGTCCACTCTACGGTATCATACATATCTTCATTGGCTTCTCCTACGCTTAGTCCCCCTATTGCAAAACCGTCATAATCCAAGGCACAAAGCTCTTTGGCGGATTTTTCACGAAATGCTTTATCCGTTCCCCCCTGGATAATTGCAAAAATATTTTGATCAAGACCGATACCTTTTTTTTGATTTGCCCTGTGGTACTCTATGGATTCTTTTGCCCATCTTGTGGTGCGCTCGATACTTGCTTTGATACGTTCCTGTGTTGCGGGTAAAGCGACAAGATCATCCAGTATCATCATGATGTCTGAGCCAAGGTTGTTTTGGATATCTATGACTTTTGTGGGTGTAAAGTAGTGCTTGCTGCCATCAAGATGGCTTCTGAATGTAATGCCGCCTTCATCTATTTTTACATTATCGGAGAGGGAAAAAGCCTGAAACCCGCCGCTGTCTGTCAAAAAACTTTTAGGGAATTTTGTAAATCCCTGCAATTTTCCCATGGCATCAATAATCTCGTCTCCCGGACGGATATAGAGATGATAGGTGTTGCCCAGTATAATCTCTGGATGAATAAAAGATTGTAAATCCGTAGCATCGAGTGCTTTAACTGCTCCCACAGTGCCTACGGGCATAAAAACCGGTGTTTGGATGGTGGAATGGGCGGTCTTGATGGTGCATGCCCTCGCTTTGCCATCCATTTTATCTATCTGAAATTGCATTGTGTTATAATATCCCCCAAATTAATGACGCTATTGTACCGCTTTTTTGGTTACAACCGCGCTACGAAAGAAAATTGTATGAAGAATATACTTATCCTGGCTGATGGCAGTATCGCTAGACATTTTATCGAGTGGGTAAGCTATAAAAGAGTAGCTAAAAACAAATACTGTATCGTATGTCAAAATTCCAATATGATGCCCGAGAAAAGCGGGAAAAACATCTCTTTTATTAAGGCCGATCCAACAAGCTATTCCAAAATGAAAAATATTATGGATGATGTAAAATACAGTCTTGTGTTTGTCGTCATGGATGCAATGGAGGAGAGCAGGTATGCATTGAAAAATATCCGTCTTATTGATAAAAAGATAAGAGTCGTTTTGCTTAATCAATGGGATAATATCGAGATGGCTAGAATGGAAGAGAACGTCATAGTTGTATATAGAGACGAGCTTATCGCCGCACATCTTTACAGCCATCTTCCAAATGTACCCGTGGTGGCTCAAAATATTGGATTGGGTCAAGGTGAGATTATGGAAATACTTGTTCCTTTTGGCAGTGCATATGCCTATAGACATGTAGGTTCCATCATGCAGCGCAAATGGAAAATTGCTGCCATCTACCGTGAGGAGAAACAGATTCTTCCCACCAATGCAACCATGGTTTATCCCAACGATACCCTGCTTGTTTTGGGCAAACCTATCGTGTTGGATGGTGTGTATAAAATGATCAACAAGAGGATCGGACTTTTTCCGGAGCCGTTTGGCAAAAATCTTTATTTGCTATTGGATCTTCGGGTTGACAGTGAAAATGCATTGCTTTATTTGCAGGAGAGTGTTTATCTTGCAAATGAACTTGAAGATAAATCTCTTTATGTGCGTGTGCTTTATCCAAATAATTTTGAACTGATTGAGGCACTCAAAAAATATGAATCGGCTAACGTCACACTCTCTATTTGTTATGACGATAAAGATATCAAAACACTTGTGGAGTATGATATTCAACAGTATGATATCGGACTGGTTCTTAGCAGCCTTAAAACCTTTGAATCAAAGCAAATCAAAACAATACTTTATGCATTAAAAAAACTTGTCTATCTTTTTGGCGATAAGCAAGTCTATAACATCAAAGAAGCTATTGTACTTATGAATGAAAAAGAAAAAATGGAGTCCATTTCCTCAACCGCTTTTGATTTTGCAGAAGAATTGGGTATAAAATTAACCCTTGCAGATTTTGATCCTGAAGGAGACTTTGAAGCAAAAAAAATGGTAATAGAGCATTACGAAACCATGGCGCAGATTTTTAACACCGAGATTCATCTTGAGCAAAAGGTAGCCAACCCCATTAGGGAGATTGAAAGAAAAAAGCAGATACTTCAAATAGTCCCTTTTGAAAAAGAACTTATCCATAAAAATTTTTTGTATTTTCTCTCCACCAAGTCACATCATTTTCTTCTTGCGACACAGAGACATCCCAAGCTTCTTGTGCCTTTTGAAGCAAGCGAAGGATAGTTTGCGGCAATTTGGCATGTTCAATCTTTTTTGGCGCAATATTTATTTTTCTGCCGGCTTCCTACACCAGAAATTAACCACAATTGAGATAAAATAAAGTAATTTATAATGTATACAAGGTTTTTCTGATGATAGTTCCTATAGAATTGGTTCACGCACAAAATATAAGATATGATATTGTGATTGATGATTTGCCACAACTTGCGTTTGACACTAAAGTCGTCATCGTCACCAATCCCACAGTAGCAGGATATCATCTAGATACACTTTTGGCACACATAACTGCTTTAGAGCTTCATGTGGTGACAATAGCCGACGGTGAAGAATATAAAAATCTTGAGACTATCGAAAAAATATTAAATAAACTTTTTGAGTATAAGCTTGATAGAAAATCGCTCTTGATTGCTTTTGGCGGGGGAGTGATAGGGGATATGACGGGGTTTGCTGCAAGCCTTTACCAGCGGGGTATAGATTTTATTCAAATTCCTACCACACTCCTTAGTCAGGTTGATGCAAGCGTAGGAGGCAAGACCGGCGTCAACAATAAATATGGTAAAAATCTTATTGGCGCATTCTATCAGCCCAAAGCCGTCTATATAGATCCGAAATTTTTAAGAACACTCCCGCCACGTGAATTTGCGGCCGGCATTGCCGAAATGGTAAAAATGGCTGTAATGTTCGACAAAGCCTATTTTGACTTTTTGGAGAAGGCAGATTTTTCAGATGAAAATATGCTCAAGCAAGCTATTGCAAGAAGTGTCACACTTAAAGCATGGGTGGTCAATCAGGATGAAAAAGAAGCAGGTATCCGTGCCGTACTCAATTATGGCCATACCTTTGCCCATGTCATTGAAAATGAAACCAACTACACTACCTATTTGCATGGCGAAGCTGTGGCCATAGGGATGGTTATGGCAAACGCACTTGCGGTTGAACTCGGACTTTTTACGCAAAAAGAAGCGGATCAAATCAAAACATTATTAAAAAAAGTATTATTGCCTACATGCTATAACATTAAAGATGCGGATGATTTTTATGAACACTTTTTTTTAGATAAGAAAAGTGCAAAGGGCAGCATTAAGTTTATATTACCCAAAGGGTTGGGGAAGTTTGAAATTATTTCAGATATAGATGAGGCGATTGTTAAAAAAGTACTTCGTAGTTTTGGAGAAGAGGAATGATAAAAATATTCCTGGCCGGATCGCTACTTTTTTTTGTATCGGCATTTGCGGCGCAGCAAACAGAGGCGAATCTAACTGATTTTAATGCCAGTCAGATATCACAAATACAACAGATCGAAATCGCCAATGCACTTAACAAAAAAAAAATAGAACAATTGATTGCCGAGAAAGAAGTGGTAGACAAGGAGCTTTTGGAAAATAATATTTGGTTTAAAATCTATAGCAATTATCATACCTACAAGGAATTGGTCAATCAAAAAAGAGTACTTGACGGCAAAATAGGACTTTTGGAAAAAAGAAAAAAACGCTCAAAAAAAGAAGAAGAAGAATTAAAGCAAAACAAGCAAGAAAGCTTGACACTTTCAGGTAAACTTCAACTTTTAAAAGAATATGAGAGTGATCCATTTAAAAAATTTCTTACTCCTCCAAAAATTGAAAATGTTCCTACGGTTGAAAATCCATTGGCGATCATTTCAGCATATTCTTATCAGGAAAAACTTCATTCCGATCAGATTGCATATGAGAGTAAGTATGAATCTTTAAAGTATGTTTTAAACAATCTTCATAAAAAAAAGGCGATAGTAAAAGATCTTCTCATTTTGGCACCGGAAAATAAACAATACCAAAAGATTTCCAAAGACTTGGATGAACAGATTAAAACTTTCACTTCGGTGATGGAAATCTTTGAAACAACCAAGAACGTCTATACTAAAAAAATAGATGAGATTAAACTTAATCTCAAAAATGATATCGATAGAGAAATGAACAAAACGATGAATATCGGCGCCATCATTTTAGTATTTTTTGTTCTTCTTTTTGTTATTAAATATTTTGTAAGAAGATATATGTCGGACAATGAGCGTTTTTATATTATCAATAAAGCACTCAATATTACGTTCGTTACTTTTTTGCTGGTTATACTTTTGTTTGCCTATATTGAAAATGTGAGCTATTTGGTTACCATTTTGGGGTTTGCTTCTGCAGGTATTGCGATTGCTATGAAAGAATGGTTTATGTCGCTGATGGGTTGGCTGACGATCATCATAGGCGGATCGGTTCACGTGGGCGACAGGGTGAAGTTTGTCAGAGGCAATGTGGAATATGTAGGAGATATCGTTGATATTTCTTTGTTGCGTATGACGCTTCATGAAGATGTCTCTCTTACTTCTCTTATGCAAAACAGAAGAGCGGGCCGTATTATTTTTATACCGAATAATTTTATCTTTACCGATATGATCGCCAATTATTCTCATGCCGGACTCAAAACAGTATGGGATGGAATAGACTTTGTGGTTACGTTTGATTCAAATATCTCAAAAGCACAATCCATTGCCAAAGAGATTACCAGGAAATACTCCAAAGGATATACTGATATCACGAGAAAGCAGCTCAATAAACTAAGAAGCAGTTACAGTATGAAAAATACCAATGTTGAGCCGCGCATTTATGCACTTATTGATACGTACGGTATCAAAATAAGTGCCTGGTATATGACAAATGCCTTTGCGACGCTTACACTTAGAAGTACAATCTCGGTGGAGATTATTTCGCGTTTGCAGGAAGAAGAAGATATTTTTCTTGCGTTTCCAACACAATCTGTTTATATGGATAAGGATGTTCGTAAGCCTTTGCGAGGTGTAGAAACAAAAATAAAAGCGGAAAGGACAAACAATGCAGGTTCCTAAAAAAATCTATTTTAAAACTTTTGGGTGCCGCACCAATCAATTTGACACCCAGGTAATGATTTCTAAACTAAAAGAGTTTGAGTTGTGTGATGATGAGCGATGCAGCGATATTGTCATCGTAAATTCTTGTACCGTAACCAACGGAGCGGACTCTTCGGTACGTAATTATATTTCTTCTATGAAGCGAAAAAATCCCAATGCGAAAGTGATTTTGGCAGGGTGTGGCTCGCATTCCAAAGGAGAGTCTTTGTTTGAAGAAAAAAAGGTTTTTGGTGTTATAGGCCACTCAGAGAAAGAAAAGATCAATGAGATTCTCAAGCAGGAAAAACCTTTCTATCAAATTGGAGATCTTAAACATATTGATTCCACTATCGTGGAGGAGTTTGTAGGTAAAAGCAGGGCGTTTATCAAGATTCAGGAAGGATGCAGCTTTAGATGTTCTTACTGCATTATCCCTTCTGTGCGCGGAGATGCCAGGAGTCACAAAGAAGCGGATATCCTTGCTCAGGTGGAAAAACTTGCAAGCAATGGTTTCGGAGAATTCATCTTAACGGGGACCAATGTAGGAAGTTATGGACAGGACAGAGGCTCTTCGATGGCCAAACTTCTCAAAAAGATGAGTATTGTACGCGGAGTAAGACGTATACGCATATGAAGCCTTGAGCCTATACATATAGATGATGAATTTAAAGAGCTGCTTTGCGAACCGTTGATGGCAAAACATTTGCATATTGCCCTGCAGCATACCAGCGAC
>JAUPLS010000037.1 GCA_030836805.1 Campylobacterota bacterium
ATGTCAGTAGTTAAAAAACTTGTATCTTTAGATAGCGCAGTAGCAAGCGAGCTTGAAAGTCTATCAAAAACTTTAGGTGTTACGCAAAAAGAGCTAATTGAGCGGGCTTTGGACTTTTACTTTGACCATACAGACTCCATAACAGCCAAAAAAATATCCGATGATGTAAAAAGCGGCAAAGAAAAAGTATATGATGCAAGAGATGTATTTAAAGAGTTGGGATTATAGCAGTGTATAAGCTACAGCTTACCCAAACTGCAAAGAACAACTTAGATGATTTCAATAATGCAGAACAGCAAATGATCGCAAAAAAGTTATTATACTTGGAAGAAAATTTCGATGCTCTAAAAAGTAGTAAGAAAGTAACCGAACTAAAAGGTACGGGCTATCATCACTATCGTTTTGTCATAGGCAGGAGAATAAGGGCTATCTTTGAGCTTCAAAATGATAAACTTATTTTACTTGTGTTAAAGATAGGCAGACGGAAGGATATGTATGAGTGAACTCTACATGGGCGTAATGTCCGGTACTTCATTAGATGGTATAGATATCGCGCTGTGTCAGATAGATGCCGGACAATGTACGCTGATAGAGGCAGCGGAATATCCTTTTCCTGCGGCGTTAAAAGAACGAGTGCTGGAGATGATCGCCGGGCGGACGGCCTTGCAAGAGGTGGGAGAATTGGATCATATACTGGGATCTCAGTTCGCAGAGGCTATCAATGAATTTATCACCAGCCACGGCATCAATAGAGAAAACATCAAGGCTGTCGGTGTACACGGACAGACACTCTGGCACGCACCAAGCGGTAAATATCCTACCAGTATGCAGCTGGGCGATCCGAACATCATCAATGCCCGGTGCGGCATCCCGGTCGTGGCCGATTTCAGGCGTAAAGATGTGGCTTACGGAGGGCAGGGTGCTCCTTTTGCTCCTGCATTTCATGCCTTTTTGTTTGGCAAGATGAGCCAAAAAATAGCTGTCGTCAATATCGGAGGCATGGCAAATATCACTATACTTGGCGAAAAGACCATAGGGTATGATACGGGATGCGGGAATGCCTTGATGGATATGTGGATAGCCAAACATCAGGGTAGATCCTGTGACAAAGACGGGGAATGGGCACAAAGGGGCAAAGTGGATTATGCTCTTTTGGATGAGATGCTCTCCGATGAATATTTCAAACAAGAGTATCCAAAAAGTACCGGAAGAGAGAAGTTCAATGAAGCATGGCTCGAAGATAAGATATGTAGAGTGGATTCCTGCCTTCGCAGGAATGACAACAACCCGTCATCCTCGGGCTTGACCCGGGGATCCAAAGAGATCCTGAAGCAAGTTCGGGATGACAAGCAATTGCAAGCAAATATACAAAGAACCCTTCTAGAACTAACGGCCATCAGTATCAGCAATGAAGTGCTGAAATTTGATAGAGATATGGTGCTGCTTTGCGGAGGTGGAGCCAAAAACAGCTTTTTAGTCGATCGCATCAAGGCGATGATGCCAAATGTGGAAGTGCTCATAGCCAGGCATGGAGATATGCTAGAAGCGATGATGATCGCATGGCTGGCATACAAACGCCTGCATAAAGAACCGATAGATCTCAAGGACGTCACAGGTGCGAGTGCCAATGCTGTATTGGGTGGGCTTTATGTATAATACTTTTCGTCAGACAATGTCACGGCGAATACCCTTGAAAGTGCAGTATTTTAAGAGAGATGACAAAAGAACAACGAAAAAACAGAGGATGATTATCGTATGACCAGTGACATAAAATTATGGCTGCAGAGCATTGGCTGGGACACGTGGAGTATCGAAGCAGCCTCAAATGATGCAAGCTTTAGATCATATTATCGTCTTAGGAGACCACATAATTCTGAGCCTGATCGGCAACCAGATAGCCATGAAATCTTAAAACAAACCCAGGATGAGAGACCTCTCACATATATACTGATGGATTCTTCTTTGATGCCTGAGAGTTTGCCTCCATTTGTTGATGTCGCTGAAAGGCTTTTGGCTACCGGCGCCCGTGTTCCAGACATAATAGTAAAAAATATAAAAAAAGGCTATCTTATCCTTGAGGATTTTGGAAGCACCCACTATTTTGATATTTTAAATAAAAAGAACTACCATACACTTTACCAAAAAGCCATTGACGAGATCATTAAGATGCAAGGCGCCGACATAAAAAAATTGCCTCTTTATGATGAAGATTTTTTGCGCTTTGAGATGAAATTGATGCAAGAGTGGTATTTAGAAAAGTATTTAAAAATATCAGTTACCCAACAGCAGCAAACAGTCATCGACAAGGCACTTGGCCTTATCGTCAAAATCGTACTCGAGCAGCCCCAGGGGGTTTTTGTGCACCGTGATTTTCACTCTAGAAATGTTATGCTTACTCCGGCAGAAGAGATAGGGATTATCGATTATCAGGATGCCAGGGCAGGGGCAATCACCTATGATCTGGTTTCATTGCTGAAAGACTGTTATGTTGAGTTTGATGCAAAAGAAATCGAAAAACTGGCACTTTATTATCGTGACAATAGCGGAGTCAATGCAGATAATACTACGTTTCTAAAATGGTTTGATTTTATGGGATTGCAACGGCATATCAAGGTGCTCGGTATTTTTAGCAGGTTGCATCTTCGGGATGGAAAATCTGAATACCTAAAAGATATCCCTTTGACGCTCAAGTATGTTTTAAATGCCGCTAAAAAATATGATCAGACGCAAGAGCTGGCGCAATTGTTGGGGGAATTGGTATGAAGTGTATGATACTGGCTGCAGGACGCGGAGAACGCATGAGGCCGCTCACGGACCATGTGCCTAAGCCGCTTTTAAAAGTGGGAGGTATTCCCCTTATTGTTTGGCATCTTGAGCGTTTGGCACATAATGGCTTCAAAGAGATTGTTATCAATATAGCCCACTTGGGTGGCCAGATACCCAAAGCTTTAGGTGATGGTTCAGAGTGGGGCATAACCATTTGCTACAGTGACGAACAGGAAGAGGGGGCTCTCGAAAGCGCCGGAGGCATAGTGAAAGCCTTGCCGGTATTGGGAGATGAGGTATTTTTAGTCGTCAATGGCGATATCTGGTGTGACTACGATTTTGGGCAGGATAAAAAGCTGAAAGAGGGTATGCTGGCGCATCTCATTCTTGTGCCCAATCCGGATCATAATCTCGAGGGAGATTTTGCTTTGAACGGAAACAAAGTGGAAGGGGACGGCACAAAAAAATATACATTTTCCGGTATAGGTTATTATTCGCCTAAACTTTTTAAGGATCTTTTTTATGGTAAAAGCGCTTTGGCCCCCTTGCTTAGAGAAGCCATGAAAAAAGGAAAAATAACAGGCGAACTCCATGAGGGCGAATGGTTTGATATAGGAACGCCTCAGAGGCTTGAGCTTTTGAATGCTCAGTTGATCAATCAATATTAATTGGTTTATGTGTTCAAAAAAGAAAGATGGATTTCGCTGCCGTATTGACGAATGATATCAAGTTTCGCAGTATGATAGGCTTCTACATTATTTTTATGGCCTGATTTTTCTATC
>JAUPLS010000038.1 GCA_030836805.1 Campylobacterota bacterium
GCCCAAAAACAAAAAAAGGCGCTCTGATAGGAGCCGGAACCGGAGCAGTAGTGGGTGCCGTATCCGGAGGTTCAGTCCTTCAATCAGCAGCCATTGGTACGGCTGTAGGTGCAGGTGTTGGCTATTACGAAGATACAAAATAGATAAACTCTCTTCACAACAAGGAGAACTTGGATTGGTATCAAGTTCTCCAATCTAAACATGATAAAATTACTCTTCTCTATGATTGGCATCTTAAACGCTGCGTATAAAAATACTTAGTTACAAAACACCCAATAAGATATTTTCAAAGACTTTGCTAAAGTTTGACTTGCGCATCTGAGATAAAATTGCACCAGTGGTTAGAATCGGTATTTAATAAATTTACCAAGCAGCTTCATATCATCATTCGTTGTTTTGAATTGTGTTGTCACCTTTCATCAAGACAGTTTTATAGAACTACAAATCACCACATAATGCATGTGTAAAATAAGACTACTTTTGATTTCATTGAAATACTTCTACATCAACAGGCTCGCATTTGTGAACATAATTTTCTTATTTCCAAACTATCAATTTATCATATAAATAGGCTTTACAATAACCACATAATATAGTATTATGTGGTTATTGTAGATAATCAAACAAAAATAAAGGTTTTTTCATGCTGCTTAAACGCGGAAATGCATCATATGATTTTGACAGATGGTATAAATCTTATTTTAGGCATCTTAAGCACCAAGAAGTTGCCTCGAATACGTTTGAGACATATTCGAGGCTTTTAAATAATTTGGGGCTTTTCATTGCCGAAACTTCACAGATTAAAAATATTACCGATATGAATAAAGATTTCTTTTTATTGTTTATTGAACATTTGGAAGAAAAATCAAAAGTTGATACGTTTGAAAAAAAAACCAAAGCAACCTACGTGGCAATACTCAAAGCTTTTTTTACTTATATCGAAGAAAACAGCGACCCCGATGAAGAGGGCGTTATTTACTCTTTTAGCAATGAATTTAAAGGACTTGTTCCAAAAAAAGCGAATAAGCGCAAAAAGATCAAACACCTTAGTGATGATGAAATTTATCATACCTTAGCATATGTCGATCAGCAAGTAGAAAATAGGGGGAATCACTATAGCTATATACATGCGCTTGCAGTGAAATTGATGGTATATGCCGGACTGAGAGTGTCTGAGATGCTTGATTTGCGCCTTGGCGATATTGTAGGATCGGATCTTGTAAATGAAAATGGGGGGAAAGATTTCTATGAAGTTCACTTGCGTGATCCAAAATCTGCAGAAGAGCAGATGGTTCTGGTTAAAAAAAACAATATAGAGAAAGAATTTTCTTATTTTAAATTAAATATTGATGAAAATGATTATATTTTTAAGGGAATAGGCAGCAAAAAAAATATTGACAGAAGCGGGCTTTATAGAATGATTAAGGGTGTGTTTGAAAAAGCAGGGGTCAACAGAAAAGGATTGCACATTCTTAGACACACTTTCGCCGTTAAACTTTATAGGGACACTAAAGATATTTTAGTTGCAAAAGAAATGCTCCGACATTCCAGCATAGATACTACGATGATATATGTGACCGTTGAAAAAATAGATATTGCAAAAGCGCTAAGATAGTTAGAAAATTCTTTTTTAAAAATGCAGACCCCCTATATACCAAGTAGAGGGGGTCAATACGAATAAATTACATATTTAGGTAGTCGATAAGGGCTTTAGTGACCTCTTTAAAGCTTAATACTCTTTTGCCGTTATGCTTTTCCATATAGGTTTTTGCTGCCCAGGCATTGGAGAATGTGGGAAGATCATCTCCGGCAGGCGAGGTGTTGTTGCTGCCAAAAACATAATATGCTTTGGTTGCATCAATTGCCTCTAGCGTATTAAAGTCCGTTACTAAAATTTCAGCAATATCAAGATTGTCTTTTAGCTCATATTCTGGAAATCTTGACGGATCATAATAAAAATCAAACATACTCTTAGGACTGCAAAAATATGCAACTTTACCGTTTTTCATAGTAATCTTAGCTACCCACGTCGGCGCTTTATAGACACTCAATTTTCTTATAAGACACACTTCATCTTTTGATACCTTTATAGGTTCAGCCGACAATAAAACAAAAAACGACAATAAAACTAGTAAAATTCTCATAATTTCTCCTTACACTAAATCTTTTTTTCTAAAAATATTATAACCTAATATTGCAAACAGAAGGCCAAGTAAAGTAGGATACAAAATAGAAAAAAGAACAAAAGTCAATTGACTCATAGAATCAAGTATATAAAAAGCTACAGGCCCCATAACAGTCAATTCAGGATCAAATAGTGATATGGCGGCGACTCTGAAAATCTCCATCGGATTAGCCATTGCTATTGTTATGATAATCCCTTCATTGATTCTGTTTTGCATCATCAATGAAATGAGTGTGATATCGATAAATGCCAGAAGAAAAATCCATATAAAAAATGCTACGCCGAGTCCCATTTCAGACGATCGCACAACCGAAGAAATTAAAAATGCTATCCCCAAAAATGACATCGTTATTGCAAATAAAAGTCCAACATAAAGCACAAATATAGACCATGGTATGTCCGCACCTTTAATTGCTCCATAAAGTACAGCCACCACCATTGCAAGAAATACCGGCAAAAAGACGGTTATAAATCTTCCGGATATTTTCCCCCAATAATACTGCGACAAAGAGATCGGAAATGAAAGCATATACTCTAGAGTGTGGTTGTCCCTATCTCCTGAGATCGATCTTACAGTGGTAATAAGAATAAAAATAGGAAGTATGACGATAGTCACCTGGATATACATCAAAAGCAATCGGCTTAGCCCGCTAAAACCCATCACCTGGGACTCTGTTATTCCTGCTATAAAAAACAAAGCAATGAGTCCGCCAAATACCATAGAATAGATCAAAAACCATTTGGCACGCAATGACTCTTTTAAATCAAGATAGGCAATTAATATTAAATTTTTCATTTGTTAAAACTCTTTACATTTTTTTTATTTTCTATAAAAATGACTCTTTGATACATTCGCTCATAATTTAACACCTCTTCTCCTTGTGGAATAGAATCATTTTTTTCATGAGCTCCAAGTCCATAAGCCATAGGCGTCATTGTTATTGAGTTGTAAAATGCTTTTCTTGCATCTATCCATTTGCCGCTCACGCAATCCGTGACCCATATTTTTGCTTTGTCTTTCCACTGGATTTTTTCTTCCTCGAACCAAAGAACAGCACATCCTATATCATCAAATTTATAGTTTTTCCCATTTTCCGGGTTTATCACCTGTGCGGCATTTTTTCTATCACTTATTACCATAACGCATCTTACACACATATCTCTATCCCAATGCATTTTTTCTACAGCGTTGGGATCTTTTTCTTCACACGCTGTAAAAAATAGAGATACAAACAGGGTTGTAAATAAAAAAAACACTAAGTTAAATTTTTTCATCTGATACAATTTCTCCAAGATCCATATAGATTTGACGATTTACCAAATCTTTTACTTCATCAAGCCTGTGTGTTACAAAAAGCATTATTTTTTCATCACCATTTTGTTTTAAGAGCCGATAAAAATTGTCTCTCGCTTTTGGGTCAAGATTGGCAGTGGGTTCATCATAAATCATAATACCGCTTCTCTTTGCTAAGCTTATAGCGATCAGCAGTTTTTGCTTCATTCCGCCGCTTAATTTAAAAAATGATTTGTTCAGATTTCCTTGAAGGTCTAGTTCCATCTCTTTTGCATAATAAAAAATATCTTCTTTTTTTACTCCGGAACTTTTTTCTATATAGCCAAGCAAATCATCTATATTGAGTGAAATTGGCGGGGGAAGCTGAGGGACAAAACTAATATCTTTTAAGACATCCATTCTGTTTTCGATCGGGTCAAGGCCGTTTATTAATACTTGGCCGCTGTTTGCATGATAATATCCTAAAATCAATCTGATAAGTGTTGTTTTTCCCGCACCATTTGCTCCCATAAGAGCAATATGGTCATTTTTATTAAAATTTACACTTACGTTGTTAAGCGAAACAGCTTTACCGAATTTTTTGGTTAAATTTTTGATCTCTATCATACTAAAGACTTTAATCTAAAATCAAATTTTAATGCATCAACATGGCAAACATCTACGCATCTTCCGCAAAGTGTACACTCTGCCCCCGTAATGTATTCAGTCTTTATATTATTCTCTTTTCTTTGTTCGTCGTATTTTGCTTTTGTAATTTCAAGCACTTGATTTTCAAAGCATACGTCATGACAAACCATACAATGATCACAATTATCATTCCATTCGATTCTCAAGGCACTGATAGGACCTAGCAAACCATAAGTCGTCCCGATTGGACATAGGTATCTACACCATGCGCGTCTGGCAAAAAATATCTCTATAATTAAAACAGCTACCACCCAAGCAAGGGCCACACTCCATCCGTACGCAATTGCTCTACTCATGATACCCACCACGTTAATGGTTTCAAACACTAAATAGCCGCTTGTAAATGAAAGGGCTAGAAATATTGCCCAAAAAAGATATCTTACCCTATGATCAAATTCTCTGCTTTTTATAATTTTTTTGCGCACTAAAGTATTGTGAATTTTTTCACCTATCTCGCTCAGGATTCCATAAGGACATACCCATGAACAGTAAGTCCTTCCGCCAATAATAAGATAAACCAAAAGTATAGTGACCGTCCCGATAATCATATTAATATGCAGGTGATGCTCAGCTAAATATACTTCCATCGTCGTAAATATATCAATGAGGTGAAACCCTAAAAACCTAGATGCATTCAATGTACCTTCAAGCATTTGTATATCAACCGCAAAAGATAAAAAGAAAAGAAGATGGATAGAAATAACAGCTATCCATCTTTTGGCACGAAAACTAAGCTTCTTCTTTTTTGTTTCCTTATCTACATCAAAAAAAGTTGACCAAAAAGAGGTTTTAGCAATGGTGGCTCTTTCTTCATATTTGTTCATAAAACTACCTTTTTATTGTTTATTTTTTAACTCTGCGGCCCTTGCTGGAAATTCACCAATTTCGTCGGCAAATTCTTTTAGGTCGTCTTCACTTAAGCTTATTAGAAGCCCTTTCATAACAGTATTTTCTTTTCTTCCGCTTTTAAATTCGATTAGCATATTATAAATATATTCACTTGTTTGTCCTATTAATTTTGGGCCCACAGTACCTTCACCGTTTACGCCATGACATGAAGCACATTTACTTTTATAGTTGTCGCTTACCTTGAACGCACCTACGTTACCCGCTTTTTCTCTAAGCGATTTTAATTCTTCCTGTTCAATTTCTCTATCGTCTTTTGCTGCAGGAGCCGCAGACGCTGTTTCACCATCTTTAAATGTTCCGAATCCTTTCGAAGCTTCTCCGCCATGATAAGCTCTTCCGTTACTTGCTACATATGCCATGCTCGCAAATATTACTACTGTTAAAACCCCGACAATTATATTTTTCATTATTTACCCTCTCTCATTTCTTTAATTTTTGTATTGAACGCAGCAATTTCATCTGCAATATTTTTTAATTGTTCGTCACTCATGATTTTGACAAGATCTGTCATGAGCGGATTTACTTTTGTTCCGTTTTTGTAGTCGATGATTCTTTCATAAATAAATTTGCTGTCTTTTGAAAGAAGGGACGGGCCTATAATCCCATTGGCGTAATCATCATGACAAGGTGAACATTTCACAATAAAATCTTTACTAAGCTTGTTTGCCAGCATTCGAATCTCAACAGCTTCATACGGACTTCTTAGGTGGCTATAAGCATCCACTTTAGTTCTTGCTTCTTCTTCTTTCACCGCTGTTTTTTTCTCTTTGTTGTAATCGTAATAATACGCATCGCTGTTATTTTTATCGAGTGCTTTTTTCTCAATTTTTATTTCATGTGCATCTTTATTTTCAACAATTTCAATTTTAGACTCAGTTTGCGACCCGCTGGTGGCTGCTTTTTGTTCTTCTTTTGGTTTATCAGAGCACCCTAAAAACAAAAAAGGAACTACGGCTAACATAATTTTTTTCATGACTTTTTACCTTTTACATAATAATCTTCGTAACTAAGTCTAGGCTTTATGACGATAGCGCCTCCCTTAGCCGGGCACAGTTCTTCACATGCGCCGCAACCTATGCATCCATCATAATATTCGGGTCTTTTACCGCCCTCTTTATCCGGTACCATTGCAATGGCGCTGAGTGGATTTGGAATCGGGCACATATCTGCACAAATCGTACACTGTTTCCCTTCAAACTCATCTAGTTTTTTTAGTTTTTCTAATTCTAGTTCTGTAACATTTCTTTGATCATTCAGAAAATCATGAATTCTCTTGCTATGGCCTTTTGGGACCGGCGTTTTGGTTATCGCAATACATCTTTCAGGAAACTCTAAAACACCAATACCCATTTTAATGTCTTCAGGTTTTTCACAACGGTGGTCCAGCGCCCCGCTAGGACATGCCAAAACACAAGGTACTGCGCTACACGCATAGCATCCTCTTTCTCTTGCCTCAATATATGGAGTTCCAACGCCATGGCCTTTTCCAAAATCGGCCAATTTTATAGAGTGGTAGGGACATACCTGCAAACATTGTCCGCATTTAATACACATTGCCAAAAAATCATCTTCATCAATCGCACCCGGCGGCCTAAGCCTGGTTTCATCGCTTAAAAGATAGGGACTAAGCGCCACACCCCCAGCAAGAGCTAGTCCAAATGCACCCAATGTCGAGTATTTTATAAAATCTCTTCGTTGTGTTTTTACTGATTTTGCCATATATAATCCTCAACTTTTTACTTTAATTATTGGCTTCAAATCTTCTATTAAAAAAACCGGCTCAGAAAATGGAGCCAGCCTCGCAAGAAAATTTAAGAGCGATATTACCGGTGAACCATAGAAAAATTTTACGTCTGGGTTATACATCCAAAGTTTATCGGCATATTGATATATTTTATGCGGTGTATCGCCAAAACCATCTCCGTTTTTATCAAAACCTTCATAGTTGTCCCAAAAATTTCCTTCAAAAGTATTAGTGTAGGTTCTAGTACCCGTTGAATCATTGATCACATCTTCAATATTGCCTAGAAATACGTTCTCTTTTATGATATTGTTTTCTGATACAGAATGAAAATGCATAGCTTCCGAATTATACAAAATTTTATTACGATTGATAAAATTATTAGTATCCGGCTGGAAAGGGGACCGATCAATATAGAAACCTCTTGCACAATAAAGAACGGTATTGTCCTCCACTGTAAAGTTACTAATTTCTTTAAATCCAATACCCATACCGGTAGCCCCCAAAGAGCTTTTAACTACATTTCCGGTAGCAATTGCATCTTGGGAATACATAAAAAATATACCGACAGAATTAAAGTTATAGGTATTATTTTTAACATAATTCTTGCCCGCATACATAAAATGCAAAGAGTACCTACAATGCTCTCCATAATTTTCTTCAATCGTGTTTCCATGGGAATACCACACTACCATATCTCTTGAGCGGATCAGTGAATTCTTTTTAATCAAATTATCGTTGGCATACCAAAGTCTTAATCCGTCACCTCGAAGACCCAGGTCCACATCTTTTGAATAAATTGTATTGTTTTGTATGATGGAATTATTTGTCATTTGCATATCTATTCCAAATAGACAATCATCAATCACCACATCACTGATCTCACATTGTTCTGCACCATTGATAGCAATACCGGCATCTTGCTGATGATGAAGGGACCCGCTATTAATAATTTTCACATTTTTTATGGTCACATAAGAGCTGTTAATTCTAACTACGGTTCCGTTATTGTCACCATCTATTATCACTCCATCTTCTTTGCCAACGATCGAAAGGGGTTTATCTATAATAAGATTCCCTTTGTACACGCCTGCAGGTAATTTTATGACAGAGCCCTCAGGGGCACTGTTGATTGCTTCTTGCAATACATTTGCAAAAGACGCCGCCATAAAAAGATGAAGAATAAAAATGCTTTTTAACATTTTTTATGCTTTCATCTCTTTCAAAGCTTTTTGTTTTGCAAAATAAGCCAACAAGCTTACAACGCTGATAGCAACAAGCACATAAAACCCTGTGGTAGGATAAGAATGCGTTGTAAACTGTGCAATTTTTCCATCTCCAAATACAGTCGGCATGAAAGGTTTTATTTTAAACATTCCCCAATCATGAAGGTTATGCCCAAAGTAATAAAGCCAATAGGAATAATCTGCTATGAAAACGATTGGCAATATCGCCGGGATCAACATTATATAACTGAAGACCTTTACATTGTAGGCCATAAAAAAGATGATGCCTAAGCTAAGCAACAAAAGTGCATAAGAACCTATTTCTCTTTCTATTGTTCCGCCCTGCCACATTGGATCCATACCCACATAGTGGTTAATCGTATTCATTTCATGTACTTCCCCGCTATATCCATCAAAATGGAAATAGACAGGAATTCCTTCAGGAAATGCATCTTTTGGGTAGTTTGGAGCTTCAAGGGAAACTGCCCATAAAGGAGTAGAAGCCGGTCCAATTTCTGAAGAAGTTTTAATCATTTGCTCTAAATTGTTGTGTGCCTCTTTGGGTGTAGTTACACTCTTATATCTGCCTTCATTGTAAAAATTCCAAACTGTTTTAGCTATGGGTGCAACTTCCTCCCCTTTTGCCTCATTTATTTTATTTAGCGTCCCATGAAAGGCAACCATTGGAAAAGTAAATGCTGCTGTGAGCAGCACCAGTGCGATCCCTGCAAATATTCTTGCTTTTAGCAAACTTTTATTCATTGTTATTCCTTATTGTGTTAAAGTCTTAGATATAATCTAACATTATTATAAATATAACTAAAACTTCTTTAAATTCAGTTGAAACGAAGAAGCAAGAAGAGAAGAACTCTTCTTGCTTTATATTATATCTTAAAGATATGAAAAGATTAGAATAGGTTAGCGTTTGTTTCTACCCATTTGAGGTATTCAACGATATTCTTAGTCTCTTCAGGACTCATGTTTTGGTTTGGCATTCTTAGATTGAAGTAGTCAATCATTGATTTTACATAAGGCTCAGCAAAGTGTTTTTCCGGGTTTTGGATAAAGCTTGCAACCCATTTTTCACCGTCTTCATGTCTTTGTAAAACACCTGTCAAGTCTGGACCTGAACTTACTTTACCAATTACGTGACATCCGTTACATCCGCCTTCGGCAAATGCTTTTTCACCTGCTACAGCTTCGGTAGATTGCGGTGTTGCAATAAGTCTTACCAATGCATCTTTTGCACGGATACCAACGTCAGCCGTTTTAACCATATACTGCCAGATCATGTTTTCAAACAAGATTGCTTTTTCCATATCACCGGCTGCTACAGCTTCATCAGATTTTTTCTTCTCTTCTGCAATTTTGCCATACTGATCAAGCGCATCCACTACAAGGTTTTTAACCACTTCGTGTTTGTCATAATTATTCTCTTTCAAGAATTTCACAACACTTTGGATAACGGCATCAGTCGCTGCATTTACAGATACTGTTTTGTCATACTCGGCTTTCATTTGCTCAGGAGACATTGTAGCCATTTTCAATTTTTGTGCACTTACGTATTTTTTATTAGGGTCTTTAACCATCAAATAACCCATCATCTCCAAGTGAAGCGCAGAACAGAACTCTGTACAGTAGTAAGGGAATACACCTTCTATATCAGCTGTAAACTTAATACTTACAGTTTTACCCGGCTCCAGTGATGCATGAACGTTGAAATGATCCACCGTAAATCCGTGAGTCTCATCCTGTGCTCTTTCAAGGTTTGTCAAGTACATAGTAACTTCGTCACCTTTGTTGACAGTAATTCTCTCAGGATTGATATGAGATCTAACCAGTGTCGCATATACTTTTACTTTGTTTCCGTCTCTTTCGACTCTTTCTTGGCCTGCTAGGGTTTTACCTTCATGGATTTCACCCGTTCTTGAGTTTGTACCCATCTCATATCTTACATGCGGATGAAGTCTTTTAGCTTGGATCGCAACAGCATTGTGCGGTTCACCTAGCGGAATCGGCATATCTACCAAAAGATCCATTGTTTTACCGCTGATATCGATCAGCTGGTGGTTTTGTGGATGCAATGGTCCAACATTTTGGAATCTATCAATCGCAAGCTTGTTAAGTGATACAATATATTTTCCTTGGGGAGTCACAGTTTCACTTTCCATACCCATGAGGTGGCCAACGTTATAGTGGACATTCTCTTTGTCAAGTACTTTTAGCTCTTTATAGTTCCATTTTACAATTTGACTATCCACGTATAGTGATGTATAAATCTCACCATCTACATTTGAATATTGGTTATGTAACGGCCCCAAGCCCAACTCTACTTGTCCGTGAAGCGATTTTTTCATATCAAGGATCGGTACACCATACGGATCTTTACCTGCATACTCTTTGTTTTTGATCAATTTTTGAATTTTTTCAAAGTCATAAACAGAAGTATGTGTGTCAAGCTTACCGCACACTACGATATATTTCCCATCAGGAGATACATCAACACCGTGTGGTGATTTTGGCTCCGGAATCAAGAATAGCGCATCATTTGCAACGGCTACTTCCATTGGAATTACTTTATGATCGTTAATGATTTTAACATTTTTAGGATCTTTTGCCAATTCAGCCAATTTCTGCCAATTGTACACATGTAAAAAGTCTGTGTCATTTCTACTGCATCCTGCTTCAAACGGCGGTAGGCCAACTTCTATACCCCCTGTATACATCTCAGAGTTAAATGAGTTTGTGAAACCCCATCCAAAAGACATATTTTTACCCGCATCAGACAAATCCTGCATATAAGGCGGAAGCTCTAGTGTGAAAGATTCTTTTTCTTGGATTCTTCCGATTTTCGGGTCGAATTTCCACAGTGTTATACCGCCACGGTAAGTCTCTTTATACTCTTCAATCGGATGATACTCGTTATCAAACGGTGCTGCATATTGGCATGCCTCCAAGATGTACTCAGAGTTTGGAGTAAAGAAAGATCCGCCATGTTCGGATTTAAATACCGGGTTTACAACGATTTGTTTTGTCTCAAAGTCTGCAAGATCAATTACGGCAACCCTTGGGTTTGCTTTATCGTTAATAACAAGCCATTTTCCATCGTATTCACCCTTTGTTTCTGAAAGTCCCGGATGGTGAGTATCGCCCCAATTGATTTCTCTTCCTCTGATATTTCCTTGTCTTAATACTTTCTTTGACTCTTCGTCAAATCCGTATCCCTGCCAAGGCTCCGGTGTAAATACACCGATATACTTCAACAGTCTCATTGACGGAATGCCGTAAACCATCATTTGTCCGCTTTGTCCGCCTGAACTGAATGCCACGAACTCATCTCTTCCACCTGATGGATTGTAAGTTTTAGCAGCTCTTACGACATCTTGCTCTGTTAAGCCTCTGTCTTTCATAACTTTCTCAAGCTCGGCACTAGCATACGACATACTCGATGCTAGACCAACCCCAAGAGTTACACCTATAAGTTTTTTTGTTAAACTCATGTTATTACCTCCTTTGATTTTCTTAATGTTAACACAAAATTAACACCTTGTCAATAGTAAAATGATAAATTAAATAAATAAATTTAAAAAGTTTAACTTATGAATTTTTCAATGACAATTTAAAATTGAGGCATCCGGATTGAAGAGAAAATCGTATCCGCGATAAAGAGTGTACAGGCCAAAAGCAATGACCGCCAAAGAGGCGAGCCGCAGCATGACGCGCCTAAAGGAAGTATTTTTAAAAATGCCGACAAAAAACGAAAGAGAGAACATAGCCGGTATGGTAGAAATGCCAAATATAAACATTACTACAGCACCCCAAAAAGCGCTTGCGGTGCTTGCAGCCGTAATAGCAAAGAAATAGACAAACCCGCACGGAAGCAATCCATTTAGCAGCCCCAGAAGGTAAAAGCTAAAGAGGGACTTTGATCCTAAAAGTTTAGCGAAACACTCCTGATACCAACTGCTTTTGGAGACCGAGCATTCAATCAAAGACAAAAATTTGATTTTTCCGATCAATGACAGTCCGGTCAACACCATTACGCTTCCTGCGACAAGCAGAAGGATTCCATTGGTAGCATTCGAAAAAGTAGCAACTCCGCCTGCAAACCCGAAAACAGCCCCTAAAACTGTATAGGTTGTAACCCTTCCAAAAGAATACAACAAGTGAGACAATGCCTGTATCTTTCTAGGGGTATGGCTGTCTATTTTCGTACTGGCATATGCGATCGCTATGCCTCCGCACATGCCTATGCAATGACCAAAGCTTCCTAAAAATGCAATGGTAATAATGGATAATATTGATGCGATATCCATCAATACCCTAGTGCTTTTTTTCTAAGTTTCGGATTTTGCAACGTTTCCCCGCGAAGAACACGCAAATTCATTTCTTCATAATTTATAGAGCCATCATTTTTATTTTTATAGGCTCCAAAACCGTAACTCATGGGAGTAATTTCATTTGTAGAGTACCAGGCCAATTTACCGTCTATCCATTCATTGGTGTCTTTAGTATAGACCCATATAACCACGTCATTTTTAAATGGTTTGTCTTTCAAATAGTTTGCCATCCCTCCGATATCGTGAAAAAATCTTGTTTTTCCATCATTGGTTACAATTTGGGATGCGAATTCCAAAGATTCTACTACCATTCCGCAATCGCTATCTTGATATTTTCCTAAAATGATCTCGAGAGGCTTTTTTTCCATATTACCCTCTTTTACGGTAACCATTTTATCTGATGTGACCATAGAGGTAAAAACTGTAGCGATAATCCCTATGATGATCACTACGACAAGAGCCGGTATTAAAAACTTTTTCATAAAAACACTCCATTTTTCAGATAATAAACCACAACATACAAAGTACAGGCCAAAATAAATATTGTATCCAAAACAAGAGAATTTCTATACAAATAATCTGTTTTAAACCTTGTAATTTTGGAGACTACAAATCCGGCTATCGCATAAAATGAACCCCCGATCAGCGATCCCCAAAGAAGATAGCCTATATAATGATACTCTTTTTGAAAAAGGCAATAAGGACATTTGTGGGTTGGAAGCTCATAAACATAAGTTGAAAAAAAGTATGTAAGCGCATAAAATGAGAGTACCAGATAAAATATATTTGCAACAGTATTTATCAGTAAATACTTTTTAATATAACTTAAAAACAGCAAGACCCATGTTGCATAAAAAAGGTACAAAACAGCAAAAATATCAAGCCCAAACGGAAGTGTCAAACCATTTGAGTTGGCCCCATATAAAGCGCTGCAGCACAAAACAACTTCTTCTGTACTAATATTTGTAAAATACAAATATTCTATAAGCAGCTCAAAGATAATAAGAAAAAAAAGTATCAAATACAGATAATATCTGGGCTTGACATAAGGCAGGTTAACTTCAAGTTTGTCTTTGGCATTCAAGATAAGCCATGTGCCGCTGACAAAAATAATCACCACTTTTAATATGAGCAAAAGTTGTCCATATTCATTGGCACTCACGACACCCGCTGCACACATAGCGCCTGGCAATTTTTCCGACAGGGAATTGAGCAGGTTTATAAAGAATGGCAACAAAACTACTTTTGAACTTAATGCAAAATAAAGTATCAATGAAACAAAATAGTCTCTTTTTTCTAAGGTGTACTGGAGTTTTGAGGGTGAATTAAAATTCCACCGCGTTAAAATCATATAAGCAAAATAAAATGAGAAGATAAAAAGCAACCCTATCGTCACTTCAACAAACAAAAATGCAACCAATGATTTGGAAAAAATCATAACAAAGTACCTTCTTTTATGTGGATAACGTTTAAATTTGGGACCATTTGTTCAAAAATCTCATCATGGGTCGCAACCAAAATGGTCGTTCCCTGTTGATTGAGTTTTGTCAAAATCTCTATAACATTTTCTGAATTTTTTTTATCTAGATTTGCGGTTGGTTCATCTGCCAAAATAAGCTTCGGGTTGTTGATCAAAGCTCTTGCAATTGCACATCTTTGTTTTTCTCCTCCTGAGAGATTTCTTGCAAATGTATCTTTTTTATCTTTAAGATTCACCATAGAAAGAAGCTCTAGTGCCCTTGTTTTCATATGAGATACAGAGGTACCGGTAGGAATGAGAGCGGTTTGCACATTTTCCAATACCGTAAATTCATCAAAGAGGTTAAAGTTTTGAAAAATAAAGCCAAGATGCTCTCTCCTAAAAGTTGATGCATGAAAGTCCGGCATTTTTGAAACCGGATTGGAAAATACTTCAAGTTTTCCGCTTGTAGGCTTCAATAATGCCCCCATTACAGAAAGAAGCGTACTTTTTCCGCTTCCGCTTACGCCCTTTAATATACAAAATTCACCTTCTTTGATACTCATTGTAATATTTTTTAACGCATGAAACTCTCTTGATGTATTTGGCGAAAAAATAAGATTTAACTTTTCTACTTCTATTACATTTGTCATTTTATTGCCTCCGTCGGATCTGCAATCGAACTTTTCCATGCCGGATGGAGTGTGCTGGCAAGATAAGGAATAATGGTTATAAAAAAGAGTATAACAAAAGAATTGATGTCAAAAAACGGCTCAAGAATTATGTCTTTATACACATTTTCACTTCCTAAAAAAATAGAAACAAAAATATTATTTTTAAATAAAAAGATATAAACGTATGAGAGTAAAACACCGCTCAAAAAAGATACAAATGAGACAATCACGGCTTCACTCATTTTCCACTTTATAATGTCATTTATACTCCATCCTATAGCCCTCAATATCCCAATTTGTTTTTTTCCGGCCCCATTAATTGAACTGGCCTGCGAATAAAATATCACCAAAAATCCTAAAAAAGAAGTAATAAACAAAGACAAAAAGATGCCCCCTTTATAATCATACAGCTCATGAGAATACTTATACATATTATTTTTGGTTATTATTTTTGAAGTAGGGGTGATCACTAGCAATTTTTGGACAATATTGTCTATTTCGAGTTTATTTGGCACAATAATGGCTATTTCGCTTGCTTCATTTTCTTCATAACCTAAAATATCTTTAGCCATAGCCATTTCCATAATTACAGAATCATTTAAAAAAAGATTGATTTTTTTATCAAATACTCCATAAATATTTACTTTTTTGGGCTCTTCGTCTTCTACTATAAAATTGAAAAATTTTTCATAATAATATTGCTCTAAAAGTTTTTTTACTGAACTGGAAACAAGCATATTGTCTTCTTGCAAAAAAGACTTCAAATCAAAATTTTTATACAAATGCTTGATCTGCTTTTCCTGCTCATCATCTAAAAAATCGATGCCAAGGACATTGATATATTTGTTTGCTGTATCAAAAAAATAATAGCCGAATATCCTCTCATATACTTTTTCTACTCCGGGTATATCGCTTATTTCATCTATAATGCTAGTATCTATAGGATGGTTTCTGGAAGCTTTTTTATACTGCACAATGATGTCCGGTTGCGTTTCAAGCTCGGCATCCAGAGAATTTTGGAGCGAAGATGCGGTAAATATAAAAGAAGAGGCTATAAAAATAAACAGTGTAAAGAAAATAAAAACTATAATATTTTTTGATAAATTCCTTACCAATGTCAAAGATGCAAATTTAAAAAAATTCATGGATTACTTACCTTGTTTTATATACAAAAGAGTTTTTGTCTGTTTTTTCGATTCCAAATCTATCATATCCAAACCTGATGTCTGTTTCTTTGGTTGAAAATGCAAAAACCAAAGGAGAATTCATCCCGGGTATCATGCCGGATGAGTCAGTTTTTTTGGCAGCTATCACTAAAAAACCTGCCAGCAACACAATAAATATAGACAAAAAATATTTATAAAATTTATTCATTGCTGCTTCAATTGTCCAGTTCGTACACTTTTGCTTCTGTAATGTCATCAAATTTCAATACCGCTTTTCCATTATGTTCTTTTGAGAACGTGTTTGCATCTTTTTCTGTTTCAAACGGAATCAATTCATTTCCCATAGGGCCAAATACATTTGAATGCAATACATAGAAAGCTTTTTTACCGTCTATCTCATTTTGCGTATAATAGTCGGTTACTTTTATCTCTTTGAACTCTTCTGTTTTATGTGTGGATCCAAACTTTGAAGGAGTAAAATAAAATTTCATCAAATCTTTTACACCGTCAAAATAGTGCGTATGCTCTTCTGTGACGATCTTCGCCGCCCATTTTGGATATTTGGAAACAAACATTCCGCACACCGGGCATTTTGCTTTGTCGGGAACTTTCATAACATTTTTATTTTGCTTTAGATCGCCAAATCTTTTTACTTCCCACAAATACAAAGAAACTGTCTGTAGGTTATCAGCACTTAATCTTCCGCATCGTTTTTTTTCATCTATATCCACTTTTAAATCAAGCAAAGAGGCATACTGATTTGGATCAAACTTTTCACACAATCTTTCAAAGATTTTTTCACCCTTTTTATAAAGCTTCTCTTTTTTTGCCTTGAAAAATTCTCTATCCAGTTCCAAATCTTTGATGGCAAGATACAAAGTAAAATCAAAATTTCTTATATCCCCACCGTATTGTTGTACAAATTCTTTTGCATCGGCTTCATTTTCAAAGGCTATTTTTGAAAATTTTGAATAGGTTGTTTTTGCTTTTGAGTTTGTTACATAATGTGCCGTTAGTGCATTTACAAATTTCTGGCTTTTGGCATCCACCACTAAAATCTCTTTTATCCGTGCTTTAATGGCATCATAATCTTCAGCCAAAAATCTCAATGCTGCATACTGTTTTGTCTGACCGTCTGTCAATTTTGCTATATAGTTTGTTTTGTAGGTATCGCTAAGTTCTTCTGCGCTTATAGAGCACCATTTTTGTGTAAGTACAGGGTCTTTTATGGTTGCTTTTTCTTTAAAGGTTTTAGCATTTGCAGAAAGCGTGAGCAAAAGAACAGCCGCAATGTATATTGCGGCTATTTTTAACATGTTATTCATGGTTTTTTTGTTCCATCATTTTTTTCTTAAACATTTCAGCATTTGCTTTAATCTCTTCATTTGCCCCATACTGTTTTTCGAAATTGCCAAGTTTTTGATCCCAAATGTGAAGCGAAATAGCCTGTAGCTGCATATCATCAAGCTCACCGCACGCTTTTGAATCTCTGATCATGGACTTCATCGTTCCTATATTGTGTGCATGGAATGTTTCTATCTTCGCCTTATCGCATTTCGCGCTATAGAGTGTTTCTCCCATTTTCCACATCTTTGTGCTTTTCATTGCCAAAAGCATTCCCATGTCTTTTGTAAAATCATTGACAGCAGTTTTATACGTTTCGTCAAAACTCATCACTGTGCCGCCGTTTTTTGAAGCAAACTCTTCTGCTTGTGCTTTTTGCGCAAACGCATATTTGCTTGTCATGGTCATAGTTCCCGGCTTATTGCTGCCCACTACATAGAAAGCCTTTTTGGCATCTATAAATTGATTGGTTACTATATCCACCACCTTGATAGATCTGATACTCTCTTTTTTGTCTCTTAGGTATCCCATCTCCATCTCTTCTGTCAAACAGTGTATGGAACAGTATTGTCTATGTGTTCCATCTGCTAACTCAACAGCATGAGAGGTTTTATAATACTTTGGCAGATTCATTCCGCAATTGGGGCAGTAGAGTTTATCTTCCCCGCTTTGAAGCAAAATAGCCTCTTTTTCCGGAACGGATTGGAACATTTCCTGCGCATACGCACCTATCACGGCAAACATCATTGCAATAAATGCAACTTTCAAGCTTTTCATCAAAAACTCCTTATGTGTATTAAATTTCTAAATACTTTTAGAAAACCTATTATAAACATTTTTCTTTTAATTTATTATTTTGCACATATGCGCACAATTAAATGCTATCATAAGAATGATTAATTAGATATTAAATTTTTAAGATCCAGGCATATTTTCGTGCCTACATCTTTTTGTGAAGAAATTTTTATTTCTATTTTGTTGTTATCGCAAAACTCTTTAACGATACTCAATCCTATGCCGTGTCCAAAAATACCGCTGTCTTCTCTATAATATCTTTCAAAGATACTAAAAAGATTTTGATTTTCTATCCCTATACCGCTGTCTTCTATGCAGAGCTTATCATTGTTAAACTCTATATGTATGAACCCGTCTTTTTTGTTAAACTTAATAGCATTTGAGATGAGATTTTCTATTGTTTTTGAAAAACCTCTTTTATCACACTTTATATAGTATTTAGGACAACTCACTGTAATTTGTATTTCCTTTTTAACATCATCAAACTTTTTGACTACCTGATTTAAAAACTCCTCCAATTCAAACTCTTCTATCTCTATATTGCCGTTTTCTTTTCGCAAAAGATACTCAAGCTCATTATACAAGTCCTGAAGGTTCGCGGATGAACAGGAAATTCTTTGTAGCCGTTTTAAATTTTTTTCATCTTTGAGCATACTTTCGAGAAGTTTCACATTCGCATCTATAGTGGCTATAGGGATATTTAATTCATGAAGCGTATTTTTTATATATTTTTCCATAGCTACTTGAGAATCAAAAAAAGGTTTTGCTATAACTTTTGCCAGATGATATCCCAAAACTGTTATAAGAATTATATTTCCAACAAAAAAAACAATATCATTAAAATGAAAAACTTCCCGCAGTATTTCCATGCATATATACGAAAATAGTGTCAAGAATAAAAATGTTAATGTCTGAAAAAGAGCATGAGTATTAGAGTTTGAGTTTATAGCCTACTCCTTTTATATTTTCTATCATATCTTTACCGAGAAGATTTTTAAGCTTTGTGATATAAACTCTGAGAGAACCGCTGCTGAAGGCATCATCCCCCCATACATGTTTTATGATATACTCTTTTGAGACTATTTGATTTTTATTGTCAATAAAAATTTCCAACAGTTTTGCCAACTTTTGAGGAAGTTTCGTACTTCCTTTCGGGGTAGATAAAACACAATCCTTTATATCATAGGATATATCTTGGGTTAATTTGATTTCGGTATTGTAAGCGGCCGTTCTTTTAAGCACAGCCTCTATTCTGTGGATCAACTCGTCATTATCGAATGGTTTTTTGATAAAATCATCACAGCCACTTGAAAAGGCCTCATTTAATACCTCTTTTTCTTTATGGGAGGTTAAAAAAATAGCTGGCTTGTGCATATTATTTATTCTTAATTCTTTTAGCAGCCTTATACCGCTTGAAATTGGAAGGTTTATGTCTAAAAGATAAAGATCAAACTTTTCGGAACGATCCAATTCAATGGCTTCCTCATAGTTGTTTGCTATCTTAGAGCTAAAACCATTGACATCCAAAATATCTTCTAAAGTTTGTGCGAGGAGTTTATCGTCTTCTACTATTAATATATGATTCATAGAAGTGTGCCTTTAAAGAAATATCTATCCATATTCAACCCTCCTCTTTATCCTCGCCTTTTTCTATAATTAAAACATATAATTATAATAACGCGTTTTAAATTAGTAAAAAATTAATTATGATGAAATTGAAAAATATTATCATAAAAAATCCTTTAAGAATCTCTAAGTAGCCTTATTTTAAATAAGAATGCTTGGTAAACAAAATAACAAAAACCCATTGATAAAATTATTTAAAAAAGACTTTAATATATTGTCAATGCTACAAGTCTTCAAAATATGAAAGAGGTTTGATATGGGAACTTAGTTTTTCCTATCGGATTTTCTAAAGAAAAATATAAAAATAAAGTCTTTTCCTATCAACAAGAGACAATAGGCCCATAAGATATTTAATATAGTGTTTGACTCATATTCAAGCCCATGATAAAGCACGGGCAGTCCTATAAGGATGATATATTTAAAGTAATAAAAAAAGAGTACACCTGCTCCGTAGATCTCCAACACAATACTTTTCAAGATTCAAAGGACTGCGCTTGATTTTCGGCCGTAACATTGTCAATCGCCTCCTGTTCGGCCTCATAAGCCATCATCTGCCGGCGTACTTCATGGATTTGCACCGGGGTGACATCGCTATCGGCTGACCATGCGACCTCAATCTTTCCATCATAATCTTTCCCCATAACTGCAATTTTTTTAGCATACTCCTCAATATCAAGACATATCTCGATACTTTCAGGCTTTGCAGTATCGCTAATCTCAATATACCAACGCCCCATTGGGTTGGTTTTTATGGTTGAAGTTATAAGGCCCGACATTTACAGATCTTTTTTTCTTAAGTCGCCGTGATACACGATATCCCGAATATCTATCGTTTCATCCTGAAGGATATCAGGCACGCTGTCAGCAGCCTCAAGCTCCTTGATGGCCTCATCAAGCTCTTCTTGGTAGGTTTGCATCATATCTGCCGCAATGACTCCCGGAATTGCCTGAACGCCTTTTAGTTTTTTAATTTCCTCTTCGACATTTTTGCCTTCGATCGTGATGATAATCTTTCCTCTTTTTTTATCCCCGAAATGATAGTCGCATAAACCGCTTGCTTCTAATGCATCTTTGACTTCATCATATCTTTCTGATCTTACTTGAACCACAATACTTGATATATTCATTTATTATTCCTTTTTTTGTCTATTGTAACCAAATTGTATCACCAAAAACAGGGTGATCAGATGACTTTGGCAATTGCTTCGAGCTGTTCGTCCGTGAGATAAAGTACAACCCGTGAATTTTTTTCTTCGGTTTTTCGAAGTGCATCATAATGGTTTTGCATTTTTATTTTGGTTTCTCTATCAACAGGAGAACGAAGCGATTTGTATTCTATAAGCTTTCCGTCCTTATAGACCCCGGAAATATCCGCATGAACCCAGTAATACCCATTGTCACTGCGTCTATTTTTAACAACGCCTTGCCAATTTTTTCCAAGTGCAAGAGTATCCCATAAATCCTTAAAGACGGACTTTGGCATATCGGGATGCCTTACTACGCTATGCGGCTTCCCAACAAGCTCGTCAATGTCATAGCCGCTTATTCTGGCGAATGTTTCGTTGGCGTATGTAATAACGCCGCTCAAATTCGTTCTTGAAATAATCAATTCATTCTCCGGCACTTCTGTCTCTATAAACATATCAAATGAGGTATCCATTGCATCTCCTTAAATTTTAGTAAATTGCTAGTGTCAACAACACATTGACATTAACCAAACGATTTATTTTAACTCCCACATCATGACCGTATTATCTTCACTTGTAGAAAACAGTATTTTTTCATCTTTGAAAATAATAGTATTTAACGTACTTTTTTGGCCTTGAAGAACGGCTATTTTTGACTTGGTATCAACACTGTATACAGAAATGTCATTACGCTCATCCATTGCGAACGCCACCTTTTTGGCCTCAGGGCTTAATCCCGTGGCATAAATAAGAAAATTCCCTTCAATATAATCACCCTTCCCTGTGGCAACGTCATAAAGAGAACCTCTTCTGTCTTGACCTGCTCCGGAAACAATGCCTTGTTTAAAATCTACCTTATACACATTATCAAGATTGATCCCTTTTAGTTCCTTGATAATTTTTCCGTTGGGAACATCTATGACATTCAATACGCCGCTCTCACAGCTATAAACAGCTACATTCTTCTCTTCATTGAGGGCAAAATCAGAAAATTTAGATTCGCTTAACTGAAGGCGGTACAATTCTTTTTTGGTTTCGATATTTAAAAGAGCCACTTCATTACTCAAATAAGCAAGCAGCACATGTTGTTTATCGATAAAACGGGCTTTTACCAACGCTTTTTTGTCTTTTGGGCTGATCAGCTGTGTTGTAGTGTTGTTTTCATGTATCCACATATTGGCATACCCGCCCTGTCCACTATCACTTAAAAGAAGGTATCTTCCTTCTATAAAATCGAC
>JAUPLS010000039.1 GCA_030836805.1 Campylobacterota bacterium
CGTGCAGCACAAAATAATGCTCTTTTTGTCTAAACCGAAACAACGAACCCAAGTCTCTTTTGCATTCTTTTTTATACCGGTGTGTTTGACAAAAAGCATGATGCCAACTGAGTGCCAAAATGTTATCTTTGGAAACCGCGGTGCGGCTTTCTTTTTGTTTATATTTTTTAGTATTTATCGCTTCTTTCGGATCGCTGCTGTTTTTTTTGAGGTGATCATTCTTTTGATCTTCATCCGAAAAACATCGATCGTCAACCCATCGTTGTGCCGGATTTTCGCCACGGATCAATACCAGCGTCTGTCCTTTGTGGTGGCGCTCGAGTATCGTATATCGGCGTGTCGTATCCAGATAGACATCATTGGTGTTTTTGGTATGCTTTAAATTGTCAAAAGCCGGACACGCCCCGCTTGGATATGCTTCATATCGTGCAAACAGTGACACAGTAAGAAGCAACAAGATTAAAAAAAGTCTATTCATAAGAGTACAACCTGGAATTTTTGGGGTATTATACTCTAACTATATAATGCCCAACAATAAAGCATCACACATCATAAAGTTTGCCAAAATACTCCAGATAAGTCAGATAAAGCCTCACATCAAATTCAAGCTGATGATAATCCGGTTCTATGTGTGTGCACAGTTTGTAAAATGCTTTGTTGTGTTCTTTTTCTTTGAGATGTGCCAGCTCATGCGCGACAATCATACGCAAGAAAGGTTCAGGAGCTTTTTTAAAAAAATGCGAGATGCGGATCTCATTTTTTGCTTTAAGCTTTCCTCCCTGTACACGCGAAACAAAGGTGTGGGTTCCCAATGCTGATCTGAGATCATGTATCTTGGCGTCATAGAGTATTTTGGCTATCGGCGGAGAATTTTTTAGATATGTGCTTTTAAGCTCCTGCACATATATGTAAAGACTTTTGTCGGTAGCGTAGGCATGAACAGTGCCATATCGCGATAAAAGATAGCTTCCAAGCTTTTTTTGGTCTATAAGTGTCTGTACTTGCGCCTTTATCTGGGCATTGTAACCGTCAATATATTTTAACATGTGTTATTATATCTCTTTTTTAAAGCGGAATGCCAAACAAACAACAGCAGATTCTTTATCCGCACATTAAATTCCAATATAGTACAATAAACCAAAAAGAGTTTGTGAAATGATTTTTGATTCGTTAGATTTTTTAAAAGGACTCGAAACTGAAGCGCTGCCGCTACATTTTGGCACCAAGCACAAATCAGCAGCCCTGAAGATACACAGGCGCTCCAACATGATGCTAAATCCCCTCAATCCCAGCCACCTCAACCGCATCGATGAAATGGATGCGGATATGATCACCCTCAACCTTGAAGATGCCATCGCTCCAAGCCGCAAAAAAGAGGCGCTTTACAATATCGGACTTTTTCTTTCGCACCTAAAACAATCCAAAAGTTTCATTATCGTACGGGTTAATCCCCTGGGTGAAGGCGGAGAAGAAGAGATCACGTTTCTCAATGACTTTGGTTTTGACGCAGTACGCGTAGCCAAAATTAGAAATCATACACAGATAGCCCAGGCGCTCACTCTTCTTGATCCCGGCAAAGAGCTGCACATCTCTCTTGAAACCAAAGAGGCATTTCAAAATCTCAGCACACTGCGCATAGACAAACGTCTTACGACAGCCAATCTGGGCATCCTTGACCTGCTGACTTAACTGGGATTGCCTCAATCTCTGTTTGCCCTGGAAAATCCTACTATCGACTACATCCTAAGCAAGTTTCTTGTTGATGCCAAAACAGCAGGCATCCATCCTGTTTCCTTTATGTTCCAAGAATATAACGACACGGAAACTTTCCAAAAATGGTGCGAACGTGAAAAAATGATGGGTTTTGAGAGCAAAGCCTGCATGGGGCCCAAGCAGGTTCGGATAGCCAATGAGGTCTTTGGGATAGACCTTAACGCAATAAAACGCGCCAAGCATATCAAAGAAGCTTTTGAGGCCCATACCGCCAAAGGCATCAACGGCTTCATGGATAAAAAATTCGGGTTTATTGATGAGCCTGTTTATCGCGATGCTTTGTTGATACTAAATAATATATAAGGGAAAACGCTTGAAATCCATTAAACTCTTTTTACTCATTGTTTTGGCTCCGCTCTTGTTGGCCGGTAATGATGACAGGCCGCCTGTTCCCTATGATTTTCTGGCAAAAAAAGAGGTTCGATCCTTTGTGGATATGATGACAAAAAAACACCGCTTCAAACGTTCTTATGTAGAATCAATACTAAAACATGCGAAACTGGATCGCGATACGCTCAATAGATACACAGGCCGCTACAAAGTCGGATCGACCAATGGTCCATGGGAACGCTACAAAGCCCATGTTCTTGATCCCATTACGCTTCAAAAAGCAAAAGATTTTAAAAAGAAATATGCCAAAACGCTTGCGCGTGCGAGCAGAGAATATGATGTGCCCGCAGAGTATATCGTAGGTTTTATAGCCGTGGAAAGCAAGTTTGGAGAATACACCGGAGATTACCGCATCCTGGATGCGCTTGCCACCCTTGCCTTTCATCCAAACCGCATGCAGAAGTTTTTCAAGCATGAACTGGAACACCTGTTTTTGATGGCACAGGAACAGAGATACGATATCACCAAACTGAGAGGCTCTTTTGCCGGCGCCATGGGATGCGTTCAGCAGGTCCCGTCCGTCTATAGAACCTTTGGCATGGATTACAACAAAGACGGCAAAAAAGATCCGTGGGACCTGGAAGACTGCATCGGTATCATCGCACGTTTTATGCATCAAAATGGCTGGCAAAATGGACTTCCGGCTGCCGTCAAAACCAATTTTAAAGGCACACGCTATCAAGGGCTTCAAATCACGCATAAAAAAACCTATTCCGCACAAACACTCAAAAAACACGGTGTTTATCCTGCTGAACCCTTTCGGGAATCCAGCGCCTATCTGCTTCTTACACGCAATGTTTCGCATGACGATCTTTGGCTGGGAGGAAGAAATTTTCGCGTACTCACCCGCTACAATAATGCCATCACCTATGGTATGGCGATCCATCTCATCGCTAAGTCGCTTAAGTAAATTTGAAACCTTGAGGATTAAAAAGTCAAATATAGATGTGGGACTTGCTTATACTGTCGTCACAAAATAGGTATGCACAAAATAAGATAAAATTCATGATAGAAGGTGCAGAAGGCAGACACTTATAGTTTGCCCTTGGACTCCGCATCCAAAGAGCGGAATCTAAGACAATTAAAAGTGAATCTAATGAAATTGAAGCGAAAAATAAAGCGGTGTGCCACGTGAAAGTATTTGCAACCCGGCCATCTCTTTAAGATCCGCGGCTTTCCGTCCTTGCTTCGCAACAAGTTTGGCATAAAAATATAATTTAAAAACTTCTTTTAAAAATACAAAAAATTATATCTCATAAAAAATTAAATAATACTTATATAAATAAATAAGCTAAGATACTCACTCGGTCTTGTAAACCAAGGGAACAAAAGCAAAACCGGGATACTCTTGTTTTTTTATCTCTTTTTCTGATATTTTTTGATATCGATAAATTGAGTTTTGTATCGGTATGACCAAAATACCTCCAATTTCAAGTTGATCAAAAAGCTCTTTTGGCAACTGGTCTGCACTGGCAGAAACAAGGATTCTGTCAAATTTTTCACCGGGTTTTCCAAGAATTTTGCCGGATTTTTCTATGGTGCAAGGGCTGTCAAATTTAAACTTCGAAATATTCTTTTGACCCATTTCTGCAAGCTCATCGATTCTCTCCAGCCCTGTCACGCCTCCTTTGTGTCCGGTCAAATAGCACAGCAAAGCTACCGTCCACCCCGATCCTGAACCGATATCAAGTATTTTGTTGCCATCTTGAGGATCCAAAAGCTCAAGCATAAATGCAACCGTCGTCGGCTGGGATATCGTCTGGTTTTTACCTATGGGCAGCGGCGCATCGACGTAGGTATATTCTTCAAATTCTTCAGGAATAAAGTATTTCCTGTCTATCGTTTCAAACGCATCAATGATCCGAGGATTTTTTAAAACGCCTGACGAGATCATGGAATTGACAAGTTCTTGAAGGTTTTTCATTGTTCTTTCTCCACAAAAGCTGCACTCATGTAGCCTACGACTCCGGATTCATCCCCGCTTGCATCGGCACTGGTACGATAGTCCAGCAAAATCGGTTCAAGTCCTCTATCTTTTGCCGCGATTAACATAGCTTCGATTCCTATTTTACCGCACGCCTCACATCCCTGATGCAGCATACCGGTATCAAGATTTTGTACAGCCTCCAGACAGATACTATCAAGGCTTTTTGCTTTTTTGATGTCATAATAATGGCTAAGGTCGGTACTGATAACCACCGCTGTACCGGTATCCTGCAAAAGATACTCAATAACCTTTGCCAGCCTCAAAGGAGATTCATCACCATAAACTAACTCCACCACCAAGGCTTCCCCGTCATAAGTCTTCACGAAAGGCATTTGTACTTCCGTGCTATGCTCATGGTGTGCCTCAGGTATGCAATGCAATCCGAATCTTTCTTTAAGCTCATTGACAAGTATCGTATCTATCTGCAAACGTCCAAGCGGGGTTTCATACTGATCATATTCACAAATGCTTGTGCCCTTTAAATACACTCTATGGCTGGGTCCGATCACAACCACACGCTTCGCATGGCTGTTTTTAAACATTCTGAAAGCAACATTTGCCGTAAATGCCGAATAGACATATCCTGCATGCGGAACGATAATCGCTCTTGGTTTTTTCTTCAAAAGTGCCTTATCCCTGAAATGTTCATCCAATATTTTATTGTAATGCTCAAACATTCCCTTGATCTCTTGAGCGCTCGAAGGATAAAATTGCCCGCTCACTGATGTTTCTCTTGTACTCATATCCATACTCCTTCTATAGCCCTTTGACATTTTGGACAGTGGCCTTTTTGCAGATTGTTCACAACAACCGAATATCCGGTGCGATCCACAAGCAATTCACCGCAACCGGGACAATGGGTATCCCCATGCACAGGAACATTACCCAAATAGATATAATAAAGCCCTGCTTTTTTTCCGATCTCCTTGGCACGCTGTAGCGTTTCAAGTTTCGTGCGCTCATGGTCCATCATTTTATAGTCAGGATGGAATGCACTGAGATGCCAGGGCACATGTTTCCCAAGATCATTGGCTATAAATTCTGCCATTTCCTTGAGGTCTTGATCGCTGTCATTTTCCCCCTCGATCAAAAGGGTCGTCACTTCGACCCATATCCCTTCTTTTACCATCAGCCTAAGGGTATCTTTGACTGCTTCCAGTCCGCCTTTGAGCACTTTCTTATAATACTCCTCGTTCCAGCTTTTGAGATCAATATTGGCCGCATCCAGCCAGCTTGCCATATCTTTAATGACTTCAGGAGACTCAAAACCATTGCTGACAAAGATATTTTTCAACCCTTTTTCTTTGACTATCACGCCGATATCTTTGGCGTAAGGATAAAAAATTGTCGGTTCATTATAGGTATATGCGATGGATGAAGCACCGTTTTCCAGAGCCATATCAACCATTTTTTGCGGGCTTACCTCTATGGATTCATTGATCTTTGTTTCCTGGGAAATATCCCAGTTTTGACAAAATGGACATCTAAAGTTGCATCCTACTGTTCCAAAGGAGAGCGCTTTGCTGCCTGGAAGCATATGATAAATCGGTTTTTTCTCTATAGGATCAAGATTGATAGCGACAGGATGTCCGTATACCAATGTTTTAAGCTTGCCTTCGACATTTTTATTGACGCCGCAAATCCCTATCTGCCCCTCTTTGAGTTTGCAATAATGCCTGCACAGCAAACAAATGATTCTTTCTTTTCCCTCTTCTTTTTCATAATATTTCATGGTTTCATGCTCAATCAACTTTACTCCTTTTAATCATTATGATTTGTGGCAAACAACTAAACTTTTTATGCTATCACATACCATGAGAAAAGTCAATATCGCTATTCATTTGGGATCGTTCCGATATCTGTCTGCGCAAATCTCTGGTGGGTTCCATCGCAATAAGGCGGATTACCGGTATGCTTACAGGCGCATAACCACTTTTGTGTTGTCGCTTTGGCTGTAAATTTCATCGGGACAAATGAGGTTCCCTTATGGCTTCCGTCACAAAAAGGCTGCGTTTTGGCGCGCCCGCAAGTGCAAAAATAATACTCTTCCCCCTCTTTTAATGAGGTTTTAACAGGTTGGACATCAGCTATCATTGGCTTTTCCATCGGAACTCCTTTTCAATCATTTTAAAAATAATTATAACAAAAATAAATATCTTTATATCTCTTTTTAAATACGATTGTTGTATTAAATTTTCTTTACCTTTTTGGCTATAATTAAAAAAAGGTTCTATTTGTGAAATATTTATTGTCTTTTATATTTATTACTATTATACTTTGTGGAAGCGAAGCAGACATGATCATCAAGAAGGTAGAGGATAATCTGCGTGGGGATTTTATGTATGCCCAAATGCGCATGATCGTGACCGGTAAACGCGGGGTACGCACAGTTGAAGTGGAGAGCTGGTCAAAGGGCGACAACAAAAGCTTCATTAAAATTCTTTATCCCAAAAAAGATAGGGGTATCACTTTTCTGAAACTGGATACTCAAATGTGGCAATACATTCCCAAAATAGAACGCACAATCAAGATCCCTCCCTCTATGATGCTGCAAAGCTGGATGGGAAGCGATTTTACAAATGATGATATGGTCAAAGAAAGCTCGATGGCTAAAGACTATCATGCCAATCTTCTTTCCAAAACATCTTCAACCGCCACCATAGAGCTTCGTCCCAAAGCCCATGCTGCGGTAGTATGGGGAAAGATTATTGTCGATATTGACCTTAACCATATGGTGCCCATCACAGAAGTCTACTACGATGATCAGATGGAAAAAGTACGCATCATGACTTTTGGGAATATACAACAGCATGGATCACATAGACTTCCTATGGTCATGGAACTCAAACCGCTTGACCCTGAAAAAAAGAGTAACCGCACCAAGGTGATCTTTGAAAAAGTAGATTATGACAACTACATAGATGAGTCCTATTTCAGCAAACACGCGCTTAAACGCTACTCCAATTAATCCGGGTTTAGTTTGATGCTTTATAGCCTTGCACTTAAAAATATCCTGGCTTCCAAAGGTCGCACGTTCACAACCTTTTTTCTTAGCATGTTTGCAACGATTCTTTTTATCGTTTATGTCGCTTTCACAGACGGCATCCATGAACAGATCATCAAAAATTCAGTAGAAATCTATACCGGATATGCCCATATCAATGCCAGGGGATATCAAGATGAGCAAGACTACGACCATCTTATAGAAGATGCCGAAAAAATCGAGGGGATATAAAAGAAAGATCCTTCCGTTTTGGAGTTTTCTCCAAGATTTGAAACCTATGTGCTGCTTTCCAAAAAAGACAAAACCGTAGGCTCCATGCTGGGCGGTATCATCCCTTCCAAAGAAAGCAGCCTGAGCCACCTTAAACATGCTTTGATCAAAGGCGCCTACCTTGAAGGCAATGATACCCGGGCAATCTATCTGGGCAGCGATCTTGCCAAGCGACTGGATGTAGATGTCGGCGAAGAGATTGCCATGATCGGCTCATCCCTTGATTATTCCACCGCCGCTGATCTTTTTACCGTCAAGGGAATCTTCAGGACCGGACTTTTTGAGTTTGACTCTACTTCTGCTTTTGCCAACAAAGCCTACCTGGATAACATCATGATGAGCAAGAACAAGGCAAGCTATTTTACACTCAGCTTTCTCGACAATCAAGCTGCGGCCAAATATGTTAATGCACTCAAAGACAAACTTCCACGAACATGTGAAGCGCTGAGCTGGCAAATGCTTTTGTCTACGCTTGTGCAAGCCATGCAGGTCGATTCGCTTTTTGGATACATCTCTATCTCTATCTTTTTTTTGGTTATCTTTTTTGTGATCATGATCTTCAGCTATGTAAGTATCTATGCCAGAACAAGACAGATAGGACTGCTTAGAGCACTAGGGTTTACGCCCAAAGATATCAGGATTTTACTTTTTAACGAAATGCTCATCATTGCATTTTTTAGTGTCACCTTGGGCGGAATAATCGGAGCTGCGGTCACCTATTATTTTGAGATTCACCCCCTTGTTGTTTCCGGCCTGGCTGAAACCTATAAGGATTACGGCATCATCAGCGATGCTCTTCCGACACGTTTTGATCTTTTTACCATCTCATGGAATGCATTGAGTATTTTTATACTCAACCTGACCTCTATACTCTACCCGATCTACAAGATCAACCAACTCAGTGTCACAGAGGCGATGCGTCATGTATAAGATTGCCGGGCAGCTCGCATGGAAAAGCCTCATGAGGCGTAAAACACGCACCTGGATGGTCATTACGATGATCGCCATGAGTTTAAGCGGACTTCTTCTTCTGCAGGGAATTTACGACGGAATGGTATCGCATATGATCAATACCGCCATCAGAAGCGATTCTGGCGAAATCTCGCTTTATGCCTCAAAATATCGCCTAGAGAAAAACCTTGATTATCGTATCGGCAATCTAGAAGATATTAAAAAATATCTTGATAAGCAGAATATGATTGATGCTTACGTGATCCGTCTTGCACAAGAAGGATTGGCCGCCACTGCACACAAATCGCTCGGAGCCATACTAAAAGGCATCTCCCTGGAAGACGAACGAAGATTTGGAAATTTTGACACCTTTTTATCCCAGGGAGAATATAGCTTTGGCGACAAAGACCGCGAAGCGCTGGTTGGATTCAAACTTGCAGAAAAACTGAAGGCTACCCTGGGCAGCCGCCTTATCTTTACCGCACAGGATGCCAATGGCGAGATCAACGCGATCGCTTTTCGTATCAAAGGCATCGTAAAAACAGGTGGCCTTGCCATAGATGAGGGAAGCATTTTCATCTCCATGGAAAAGATGGCAGAGTTTCTCTCTCTTTCTGGTGCTGCCACACAGATTGCCCTTCGCATCAAAAACGAATCAAAAATCAAAAATGTCCAAAATGCGCTTCAAAGAGAGTTTGAATCGATTGACGTGCTGCGGTGGGATGAACTCTATCCTTTGTTGATACAGATGAGAGAGATGATGGATGTCTTTAATATGGTAAGCTATATGATCGTCTTCACGATTGCCGCGCTTGGCATCTTTGGCGTTATTCTTGTTTCCATCTTGGAGCGTGTGAGAGAATTTAGTATTATGCTGGCTATCGGAACGCCTTATCAAAATATCCGTCATCAAATTGTTACCGAAGCATTCATTATGTCTCTCTTTGGATATGTACTTGGTGCGTTTTCAGGAGGGATACTTTTGCTATACACGGCATCATCCGGAATAGATTTTCGCTATTTTGAGGCAGGCCTGGAAAGTTTTGGGCTCAATGCGGTTTTGTATGCAGATATCCGCGGCTACTATTTCCTGCAAGCCTTTGGGGCAGTTTTTTTTGCCACCCTCCTCTCTGTACTTTGGCCATTGCGCGTGCTTAAAAAAATTAAACCCATTGAAGCGATACAAGGAAAAATGCTATGAAACTCATTCACATCTCAAAAACCTTCTTTCCCGGTTCGTCAAAGGAAGTCAAAGCACTCACTGATATCAACCTGACATTTGAAAAAGGAGAATTTACTACGCTCAGCGGCGAATCCGGTTCCGGCAAAACCACATTGCTCAACATTATCGGAGGACTCGAAAGGCCTACAGAAGGAAAGATATTTTTTGATGGCCTGGAACTCACCGCACTCAGCGATGAGCAGATGGCAGATTTTAGGCTTCATCATATGGGTTTTATATTTCAAGCCTACAACCTCATCTCCGTATTGACCGTGCGTGAAAATATAGGATTCATCATGAAACTGCTTGATTACAGGGAGGACGAAATCAATAATCGAATAAACGAACTGGCTTCCGTCTTGCAGATAGAAAACATCCTGGATAACCTGCCGGGACAAATCAGCGGCGGCCAGCAGCAGCGTGTTGCAGTCGCCCGGGCAGTAGCCTCAAAGCCCAAACTCATCTTGGCGGATGAGCCTACCGCCAACCTAGACTCCAAAAACAGTCAAAGGCTTATGGAGATGCTTCGCGCCCTCAACGAAAAAGAACAGGTCACGGTGATCTTCGCTTCCCACGACAAATATGTCCTGGCAGAATCAAAACGGACCATCGTTTTGGATGATGGAGCAGTCATTGAAGATCGTTAAACTGCTGCTTGCCCTTACTGCCGGCCTATGGGCTTTTGAGCATAAATACACAATAGAAAACACCAATTTTACCCTTTTGGCAACCCCCTATCCCACCGAGGAGAAGCATTTTTACAACTACAACCGGTTAAGACTTGACCATACGCTCAAAGAAGAAAACTGGTATATCAATCTTATCGGCGATATCAACAATTACTACGGAAAGCACTATCTTGAAAGCAACGAATATCTTTTCTTTCGCACCCTCAAAGCCGACACTCCTTTTGATATAGAGACCGATACCCATAACTATGGCGAAGGAGAACTGTTTGGGAGGATTCATCGCTTCAACATCGGCTACAGCGATGAAAGACAGCACCTCGTTTTTGGGCTGCAAAAGATCACCATGGGCGTAGGACGCATCTGGACGCCCACCGATCTGTTCAATCCGCGTAATCCTTTGGCGCTCGAACCCGATCAGATTTACGGAGCCTATGCACTTTCCTATAGCTATGCACCCAATCAAACCACAGAGATCATGGGAGTAATCAGCCAGCGCAGCAACAATAGCTACAAATATGCAAGCAGAGCCAAAACACACATTTTAACTGCAGATATCGCTCTGGATCTTCTCAATAGTGATGATGCGCAGATGATCGCCTACGAACTGGAGGGGGACTTCTTTGATACAGGTATTGAATGGCGGAGCGAAGGAGGATATTTTAAAGACAAAACATTGAGCAAAACATTCTATCAGGGTATCCTAGGTATAGACTATGGCTTCAAAAACGGTGCAACGGCGATACTTGAATGGCTCCATAGCTCTAAAACCTACACTGCCTTGGAGATTCAGGAAACCCAAAATTCCACCCTTGCCAATAACCGCTTTGCCTCTTCGGATTACCTTGGATCATCATTAAGCTATGACTTTACTTTAATGCTTCAAGGATCCATAGGCATGATCTTCAATCTGGAAGACCATAGCCTCTTTTCTTCGCCTCTGCTTACCTACAGCATTGATGATGAAACCACCCTCTCCCTGGGCGCCATGCTTTACGGCGGGAGCAGCACAAGTGAATTTGGCGAATTTGACCATCGCTATTATCTTCGCCTAAAAAAGACATTTTAATTCTTTTGTTTGATTGATAAC
>JAUPLS010000040.1 GCA_030836805.1 Campylobacterota bacterium
GAGGTTAAAAAAGGACAACTGTTGGCTGTGCTGGATATTACAAAATACCAAAGTGTCTTTGATAGAGCAAAGGCGTCACTGGAGATAGCCAATGCATCGCTGCAAAGTGCCCAGGCGCAGTACTATCAGGCACAAACAACGATGGAGCGAAATAAAAAACTTAAAAGCACTTCAAAAGGTGCATTGCCTACACAAAGTGACTGGGACCGCGATTGGGGAAATTATCTCTTGGCCCAGGCGCAGATTGCTAATGCCAATGCCCAGATAGAACAAGCCAAACACGCGCTCACATCAGCCGAGTATGATTTAAAAAAAACAAAAGTCTATTCTCCTGTGGACGGGACGATTTTGGTACGCAATATTGATCCGGGGCAAACGGTTGCAGCTTCTTTTCAGACCCCGGTACTCTTTAGTATCGCCAAAGACTTGACCAACATGGAGCTTCAAATCAGCATTGATGAGGCAGACATTGCAAAAATAAAAGCGGGACAACGGGCTACTTTTAGTGTTGATGCCTATTCTGAGAGACTATTTACCGCAGCAATCAAGCAGGTGCGTATCAATTCTGAAATCCTAGAAAGTGTTGTGACTTATAAGGCAATCATGGAAGTAGACAACAAAGATCTTTTATTGAAGCCCGGAATGAGTGTGGATGCAGATATTGTGATCCAAGATGTTAAAGATGCATTTATTATCAAAAGGGCAGCATTGCTCTATATTCCAGTCCAGCCAAAAACCAAAAATCTTTTTAGCAGCGCAGAAGAAGAGAAGATAAAAATCGATCCCAAGCCTCACGTTTGGATTCTTAAAAATGGCGAACCCAGAAAGATCTATGTTAAGGTGCTGGGGCATAATGGCCCCATAAGCGCGATTGATGCAGAAGGACTTAATGAAAAGGATGGGGTGGTCATAAGTCAGGAAAAACCATTATGATCTTGCTGGAAAATATAGAGAAAACATACGGAGCAGGAGAGACCGCAACAACGGTACTTCAGGGAATTAACTTAAAGATTGAAGAAGGGGAATTTGTTGCTATCATGGGGCCCAGCGGAAGCGGCAAGTCAACACTGCTTAATATTTTGGGCACTTTGGATGTCCCCAGCAGAGGGAAATATCTGTTTTTAGATACCGAGGTTGGAACGCTCAGTCAAGATCAGCGTGCTTTGTTTCGACGCCATATTTTGGGGTTTATTTTTCAGGGATATAATCTTTTGAAAAAAACTACATCTCTTGAAAATGTTGAAATACCGTTGATCTATCAGGGATTGGGTGTTAAGACATGTAAAATGATGGCCTATGAAGCCCTTAAAAAAGTAGGGCTTGAGGATAGGATTTTTTATGAACCGGGACAGCTTTCAGGAGGACAGCAGCAGCGTGTGGCTATAGCCAGGGCGATGGTGGCCCATCCAAAAGTCCTTATAGCCGATGAACCCACAGGCAATCTTGATACCAAACGCGGCCATGAGATTATGGAGCTGATTGCGACATTTAATAAACAGGGCATCACCGTAATCATGGTTACGCATGAAGAGGATATTGCTGCATATGCCTCAAGAACGATATATCTGCGTGACGGAATGATCGAAAAAGAGGTTAATCGTGCTTCGTAATGCGTTTTTTCAGGCATTGCGTGAGATCAGACGCAATCTGATGCGATCTTTGCTCACCGCAATTGGTATCGTGATCGGAATTGCTTCTGTGATCGCAATGGTGAATATAGGTAAAGGAGCAAGTAAATCAATTACGCAAAGTGTAGAGAAGTTGGGGAGCAACACTCTTTATATTATGCCTGGACAACAACGTGGGCCTGGTAACCGGGGCGCAATAGAGATACCTTTCAAAAAAAAAGATCTTGAAACACTGCGTTCCTCTCTCTATGCGCTTGAAGCTATTTCACCGGTAGAGAATGCCTCGATGACCATCATCTATAAAGATCAAAATTACCGTACAAATATCAGAGGAGTTGAAAATGACTATCTGGTTGCACAAAACTGGAATCTGCAAGAAGGAAGAGCGTTTGATAAAAGCGAATTAAGAACAGGACAAAATGTGTGCATTGTAGGACAAACCGTTATTAAAACACTTTTTGCACCTTCTGAATTAATTCTTGGCAAAAGAATTCGTCTTAAAAATTTTTCTTGCGAAGTCATAGGGATTCTAGAGGCCAAAGGTGCTAATACATTCGGTTCGGATCAAGACGATATTTTGCTCGTTCCTTTTTCTTTATTTCAACGGCGTATTAGCGGCAGTGACAATATTCATCTTATGATAGCTGCAGTAAAAGAGAATATTCCGCTTGTTGAGGCCAAAGTTCAAATAGAACGATTGCTGAGAGAAAGAAGACGTATAGATTCGGCAAATGAAGATAATTTTTCGGTGAGGAGTATGACGGCACTCATTGATACGATTTCGGAAGTCACTACGATACTGACAATTATGTTGGGTGCAGTAGCTGCAATTTCCTTGGTGGTCGGGGGAATCGGTATCATGAATATTATGCTCGTATCGGTTACGGAGCGCACAAGAGAGATAGGTATTCGTATGGCGGTGGGAGCAATGGCAAAGGATATTTTGATACAGTTTCTCATCGAGTCGATTGTACTTTCCGGATTGGGAGGAATTGTGGGGGTGGTGTTGGGTGTTGCCATTTCATTTGGTGCGACTCTGTGGCTTGATATTGCGTTGGTGATCGATCCTGCAATTACGATGATTGCATTGTTGTTTTCCATGTTGATCGGTATTGTGTTTGGAATCATTCCAGCACGCAAAGCAGCCAATATGAATCCGATTGATGCTTTGAGGTATGAATAAAAAAAGAGTTAAAGCTGTAATTATCAAGCAATTGATTTTCTTATTTTATACTATATTGCTTATCGTGCCCAAAGTTTTGAAGGCAATAGGATTTGACTCCAGCCGGTATGTCAATTTATATGAAAAATTTAATAGTTTCGAAAGGTAACAAAACTATCTTACGATGCTATATTTCCAGTTTTACCAAAAAAATATTACAAATTTCAATAAATATGTTTCAATTTTTCACAAAAAAAAGATTTGCTTCGAAATTTTTATATAATTTATAAATTCGCTATCGATAAACAGATATCATTGGTTCAAAATGTAATGAGGAAAAAATATGTCCACTTTCGAACAAGAATCTTTAAATTATCACAAAGCTAGAAATGAATTTGATAACAATGGCAAAATAGGAACCCTTATCACAAAACCGTGTGATACCGTGCAGGAACTTTCAATGGCATATAGTCCGGGTGTTGCGTACCCTTGTCTTGAAATCGAAAAAGATATCAATACAGCATATGACTATACCAACAAAGGCAATCTGGTGGCCGTCATTTCTGACGGTACTGCAGTTTTGGGTCTTGGTGATATCGGTCATTTGGCCGGTAAACCTGTTATGGAAGGCAAATGTGTACTGTTCAAAGCCTTTGCTCATGTAGATGCGATTGATATCGAACTTAATACAAAAGACACAGAAGAGATCATTAAAACAGTGGCCGCAATAGCGGATACATTTGGTGGAATCAACTTGGAGGATATTGCTGCTCCAAAATGCTTTGAGATAGAAGATAGACTCAAAGAAATCTGCAATGTTCCCGTATTTCACGACGACCAACATGGAACGGCAGTTATTACAACCGCAGGGCTTATCAATGTTCTTGAAATGAGCGGCAAAAAAGCTGAAGAACTCAAAGTGGTAGTCATCGGTGCTGGAGCAAGTGGAATTGCATGTGCAAAAATGTACAAACAACTCGGAGTTAAAAATATTATCATGCTTGACTCAAAAGGTGTAATTCACTCTGGCAGAACCGACTTGACTGCACAAAAAAAAGAATTTGCAGTTGAAACAGCCGACCGTACCCCGGAAGATGCGGCAAAGGGTGCCGATATGATACTGGGTCTTTCAGGTCCGGAACAAATCACAACCGACATGGTGGCATCCATGGCCGATAAGCCAATCATCTTCGCATGTGCGAACCCAACACCTGAGATTATGCCTGATCTTGCAAAATCTGTAAGAGATGATCTTATCATCGGCACAGGCAGAAGCGACTTTGCCAACCAGGTAAACAATGTACTTGGATTTCCATTTATCTTCCGTGGCGCACTTGATGTAAGAGCTACCAAAATCACAGAAAATATGAAAATGGCAGCTTCTCGTGCATTGGCGGCTTTAGCCAAAGAGCCGGTCCCAGCCAATGTGGCAGCAGCCCACAAAAGAGATGATATGGTGTTTGGCCCAGAGTACATCATCCCTTCACCATTTGATAAAAGACTTCTTGTATGGGTCTCTTCGGCGGTTGCACAAGCTGCGGTAGAAGACGGCGTAGCCGGAGTAAAAGACTTTAACCTTGATGATTACAAAGCCAAACTTCAAGCGATGGCCGATCATTCAAAATAAGTTTTTATCCGCCTTTTGGCGGAATGTAAAATAGCTTTTCTTTGAATTGTCAAAAAAATATTTAGAGAGACTTAAAGCTGCAAAAATCTCTCCAGGATGATCTTCGCTGCTACAGAATCAAGCCTGCCATCACGTTTATGTTTAAATTCTCCCATGGTAAGTTCTTTGGCTTCAAAGCTGGAGCCTTGTTCGTCTTGATATGCCACGGGAATATCGAGTTTTAAAAGCGAAACAAAGTGTTTTATGCGACGCTCCATTTCTTCAGAGCTGCTGCCGTCTTTGGGGAGTCCTACAACGAGCTGTTCTATCTCCCATTCGTCTAAAAATGTTTTCACATCATGCGCAGCTTGATTGCGGTTTTTTCTGAGAATGGCATGTTGTGGCATAACGATCTTGCTGTCCATACAGACCGCTATACCAATACGTTTGAGTCCTACGTCTATACTGGCTAATTTCATGAACGGATTATACCCAATATCTTTTTATGATGCAAAAACAGTATCCCCCATATCTAAAATCCAAAGATATGTTGTGGTGTCCGGGGATTAAAAGTTCTCTGTCTCTAGGCACTTTATTATAAAGGCATACAAGATACTAATTTTTGATAGGATTTATATCCTTGGAAGAGGGCACAATATATGTGCCCCATGATTTAAAGTTGAGCTCTGACTTTTTGTACTGCTTTTACCATATTTTCAAGGCTCGGTTTGACCTCCTGCCATGTTCTGGTTTTCAGCCCGCAATCCGGATTGATCCAGAGCTGCTCCGCAGGCAATACTTCCAAGAGCGCCTTGATTTGGTCTGCCATTTCTTCGACGCCAGGAATACGAGGTGAATGGATATCATAGATTCCCGGCCCTATCTCTTGCTTATATCCGGTTCTTGCAAAAACCTTAAGCAAAATGTTTCCGCTTCTGGCCGTCTCTATGGAAATTACATCCGCATCCATCGCTTCGATAGTGCGGATGATGTCATTAAATTCAGAATAGCACATATGCGTATGGATTTGTGTCGTTTCTTTGGCCACATTGGTGCTGATCCAAAAACTTTTAACCGCAAAATCTTCGTAATCGACATATTTTTTGGTTCTGAGGGGATACCCTTCTTTGAAGGCCGCTTCATCGACCTGGATCATTCCTATACCCGCATTTTGTAAATCATCAATTTCATCTCTTATTGCCAGAGAGATTTGATAGCACGTTTGGCTTCGCGGCTGATCATCACGCACGAACGACCAGTTGAGTATCGTAACCGCACCTGTGAGCATTCCTTTTATTGGTTTGGCTGTAAGACTTTGGGCATAGGTGCTCCAAAATACAGTCATTGGCTTTGGGCGGCTTACATCGCCGTAAATAAGCGGCGGTTTAACACAACGGCTTCCATAGCTTTGCACCCATCCGTTTTGGCTGAATGCCACCCCGTTTAGCAGTTCGCCAAAATACTCCACCATATCGTTTCGTTCAAATTCGCCATGCACCAATACATCAAGACCGATTTTGTCTTGCCATTCAACGCACTCTTTTGTTAATTTTTGCAAACTTTTGATATAGGTTTCTTGATCGATCTCCCCGTTTTTAAAAGCCTTTCTCGTTTGTCTTATCTCGGGAGTTTGAGGGAATGAGCCGATAGTGGTAGTCGCAAGTTTGGGATAGCTGAATTTTGTTTTTTGGCTTTTGATGCGTCTTTCAAACGGAACCCTTTTTGTTTTGAGTGTTTCGATCTCTTTCATTCGTTTTTGTACTGAAATATCATGGATTTTAGAAGAGATTTTTCTATTTTGGTTGGCTGTTTTGTTTGCTTCGAGTGCATGATATTCTTCTTTGGTCAGAGATTCGTCAAAAAAAAGTTTTGAAATAAGATGAAGCTCAGAGAGTTTCTCAACTGCATAAGCAAGCCAGGATCTGATCTCGCTATCCATTCGTTGTTCATGTTCAAGTGTGAAGGGTACATGCAGCAGCGAACATGAGGTGGAGACAATGATGTTTTCTTTGTCGATATCTTTGGAGAGTTCTTCAAGCAGAGCGACTTTTGCATCAATGTCGCTGATCCATATATTTCTTCCGTCTACGATTCCTGCAATCAATTTTTTCCCCGAAAGAGCAATCGTTTTTACTACCTCTTTGTTTTCTTCGCCGTAAACAAAGTCAAGGCCTATTCCTGCAACGCCGGTCGTACAAAGTGCTTTGGTTGCCTCTGTAGCGTGGTCAAAGTAGGTAATGACAAAGAGCTCAAGATTGTCTGCTACCGAAGAAAGTTCTCTGTAGGCTTGTTTGATCAACAGGCCCAATTGGTTTGCTTTGTCTGTTGCAAATATGGGCTCATCAAATTGTACCAGTACTTTTTTATCCAAGGTTGCTATTTGTTGAAGCAAGGATTTGTATCGGTCTAAAATAGTGTTGAAATACTCAAAAGGAGCATCCGTCCCATCCGATTTTTTTGCATTTGCTATCAATGTCAGGGGACCGATCAGATTTATTTTGGGCGTGACCCCTTTTGCTTTTGCTGCTATGTATTCTGTTTTTATTTTTACAATATTGACCGGCCTTTGGGTGATTTCATCGAGAATAGGTACAATATAGTGATAGTTGGTATTGAACCATTTTGTCATCTCAAGGGCTTTATGTGTCTTATCCCCTCTGGCAATAGCAAAATAACGCTCCATGTCATCGTCAATATCAAGATGGGTTTTGGGCTCAAGCCCCAAGGCAACCATCATATCGAGCGTGGTGTCGTAAAGAGAAAAATCATTAATCGAAACAGCATCTATTCCTGCTTTTTTCTGATAGTCAAGATGTTTCGCTTTTAGTTCTGCTGCTACGGTTTCTACCGTTTCTATGGGAGTTTCGCCTCTCCAAAATTTTTCCAGCGCAAATTTAAGTTCTCTTTTTTCCCCGATGCGCGGGAAGCCTGTTACGTATGTTTTCATTGTTTTTTCCTGTTAAAAATATATAAATGGTTGAATATAATCATGCGAACAATAGGTCTTTGTAAAAATATAAACACTTTTAAGGCGGCGCCTTAATGCTGCAATGATTACAAATATATTAATGCCGGTTGGGTATTAAAAGAAAAAAGAGTACAAAGGAGGGGCCAATCCGGATTTGGTTTTACGGCAAGGACAAAGTTTTTTAATAAAAAATGAAAGATGGTGAAAAAGTTGTTGGGTGCGTTGCAAAAAGACAATAGAGCAGTGGCACGCTTTTTTGGCAACAGGATTTTTTCTAAGATCGACTTGGCAGGGGATAGATTCCAAAAGTTCCGGATCGGGCGGGGAATCACTTTTTCCTTCTTTGGATGCATTTAAAAGGCAGCAAGAAGTATAATTGCTTTTTTGGGCATGCAATTTTACTGCATTGGCGGTGGCAGCTATCGCTGCCAATGAAAAGTATTTGCCCTTAAAGCCTTTGATCAATTTCATAGGATTCCCTCAAACATTTGAATATTTTAGCGGATTTAAAATAAGAAAATATAATCTGATTTTACACTGTTTGTTTATCGCTGATTTTGCAACAACCATCCTTAGATTTGCAGATCGGCAGTCAAAGATCTGTTGTCATCAAGGGATGTTTCTATTATTTGCATTTCTTCTTCGCTTTGTATATTTTTCTTTTTCTTTTTCTTCTTTTCTTTGTTTTTGGCTTCAATGGTTACTGCTTCTACTTTGTTTTTGATGATAGCAGGGTCTATGGTTAACCTCGAAGAAAAAGGTTGTATGGCGGTTGGTGTTTGTGCTTTTTTGAGGATACTGTTGATCTCGATGAGGCCGTATTCGTAGTCGCATAATTTATCATAGTTTTGTATGTCCTGTTCAAGCATGGGAATCGTATAACTCTCTATGAGCCTGTTTTTTTTAATCAGCATGGTTTGTGCATAGCGCTCTCTGGTGATCTCTACGCCGCGTTTGATTTCAGAAGAGAGCGCTTTTTCATAGGCTATTTTTGCTTCATTGGCACCATTTGGATTTTTCATATATAATTTTTTGGCACTGTCCGTGACGTCTTTTGTGCCAAATACTGCGCTTACGGCGTCAAAAAGATTCATATAAAGTGCGCTTTTTGATTTGCTTTCGGATTTTCTCAGAGGCCTATCTAAATAGCGTTGGCATTGCATATCTGATTTGGCAATAAATTCATCAATAAAATCATTTCTTTCTTTTCTGCTGGATGAAGTCGCATCGATGGTTGCAATGAACTTCGATCGGTCCGTATGAAATCCTGTTTGATTTTTTGGTGCATTGGGTTTTGGGGTATCATCAGAACCGCATCCAACGATAATCCATAAAGTGCTCAGCAACACGGCATAAATAGGTTTAATTTTTTTCATTTTCCTTCTCTTTTTGGAATTGAACCTAGCGTTTTAATTCTGTTATGCTTTGCCGTCAAATTAAATCCAATATAAGATATTTTATGGGACTCTCTCTCATTGTGATTTTGACAGCATAGATTTTTTACGAATTATATCTTATTTTTTTTATTCTTGTTATCTGAAGTGTTAAAATAATACTCCGTCTACGTAGAGCCATTTGCCCTTCGTTTTTAAAAAACGGCTTTTTTCATTTAAGACACCGCTTGAAAGATAAGCCGTAAAGGTAACAAATGCTTCATGAGGATTATCAATGAATTCAAGAATCTTCAAATTTAGAAATTCTGTATGTTTGCTAAATGCAAGGATGGAGGTTTTCCATGTTCGCATTTCTGCGGAGTAATCCGGATTATCCGGGTGTGTCGTTTTGATGATGTGGGTATATTCGCCTATCGCATAGGCACTATACCGCGACTTCATCAGAGCCAAAGCATCGGGAGCCAAAACACCTTTGTGGTAGATGCCGCAACATTTTTTATATTTATCCCCGCTGCCACAGGGGCAGAAAGCATTGGGTGAAAATTTAGACATCGATTTTATCGTATTTCAGCAACGAATGCATCTTTTTGGATCTTTTGTTTGACACTCGGCAGAGCAGCCAGAACCTCTTTTTTACTTTTGTATGGCCCTATAAGCAGCTTATTGATTTGGATATTTCCTTTTGGAAATCGTATCATTTTATAAGTAAAGCCTTGACGCGTGATAGCAAAAAGTAGATCACTTTTTGGCTTTCCTTCAAAAGAGCCTACCTGGATATAGAAAATGCCCTCAGCTGTATTTTCTTTGCTTGCAGGAGTAGCACAGACAATATCGCGCTTCATTGCTTCTTTGGTAACCGGTTCTTCCATGATAGGAACTTCTTTGGCTGCAGGCGGTATTTCTGCTAAGCCTATTTCAGGCAGTGCTTGTGTCCTGATCGGTTGTTCTTTTACAATTTTCCATGGCTTTTTCTTGCTTACTTTTGTGCGTGCATCAGGGAGATATCTGCGGCAAACCCGCAATCTTTCTTTAAAATAAATGGACGTGTAGAGGTTGGTATAGAGTACTTCATATTTGCCTGTGCTCGCATGGGTAAACCATCCATTCCCAAGATAAAGTCCGACATGAGTGATGCTTTGACCCGGTTGATTGGTGGTGTTAAAGAAGATCAAATCACCATACTGCAACTCTTCAATGGTGATGATCTTTCCGACTTTGGCTTGTTCTCTTGCCACACGCGGGATATCTATGCCCATGCTGCCGTACACATAATAGGTAAACCCAGAACAGTCAAAACACTCAGGCCCTTCTTCTGCCCATACGTAAGGCCTGCCCTGCAACTCCTCGACCATTTTGCTCAAATTGTTTCTACTGGGTTTGTAAACTACTTTTGGTTTTTTGATGCTGTAGTCAGGATTTTTGGGATGATGATGCGGTTTTGGATTTTTCTGACTGCACCCTGTAGACAAAATAACAATACTAAAAAGAGTTAAATAAGTTAATTTTTTCATCCTATAATTATACTATAAATATAAAATAATGCCTGCAAAATCTACTAAATTGTGATGCTTTTTGAAGTAAATTTTATTTTGAGCCCCAAAGCCTGACGCATGCGATGTCGGCGATTTTTTAGGCCTGGTCCCAATGCTTTGCGAAGTATTCTTTGGTTTTTTAAAGTATAAGCATAGCGTCGCCATATGAAAAAAAACGATACTTTTCTTTGATGGCTTCACTGTATATTTGCAATGTCTTCTCCCTCCCGATAAAAGCGCTTACAAGCATAATAAGTGTACTTTTGGGCAAATGAAAATTGGTAAGCAGATGGGAGACTCTCTGGGGTGGATTGTGCGGATTTAAAAAAAGGTTACATTCTCCCTCTTGCTGCCCTGTCCTAGTGTAGTATTCCACCGTTCTTGTTACGGTTGTACCTATCGCCAAAATAGGGGTTTTGTTTTGGATAACTTTTGCAGCCTCGCTGCCGATATGAAAATATTCAGAATGCATAGGATGGTCAAGTATCTGTTCTGTTTCTACGGGCTTAAAAGTCCCTGCTCCTACATGTAATGTGACTTTATGTGTTTTGTGCCCGGCTTGCAGGGCAGCAAAAAGTTCAGGAGTAAAATGCAAAGAGGCCGTAGGGGCCGCTACCGCACCTGCATATTTGGCAAAAAGCGTTTGATAATCGGTTTCGTCTTCTTTGTTGTCCTCTCTTTGCATATAGGGAGGAAGGGGAATATGGCCTATTTTGTCTAAAATAAGGACCAGCGTTTCAAATCGTATCTCTTTGCCGTGATGTTTAAAAGAGACCACGCGAGATCCGTCATCGCACAGGGCAGTTACGGTAGCAACCAGGGTATCTTCAAAAAAAAGTTCGGTTCCTGTTTTTACTTTTCCGCGTATGAGTACGGCATAATGATGCGCATCCAAAGGTTTATTAAAAAGCAGTTCTACTTTTCCGCCGCTTTTTTTGGAGCCAAAAATACGCGCCTTGATGACTCGTGTATCATTTAGAAAAATATTACAATCTTTGGGAACAAAATCCAACAGATGTTTAAAAGCAGTATGGGTAATCGTGTCCGATTTTCTATCATACACCAGCAGTTTGGCATGGTCTCTTGGATGCACGGGCGCTGTGGCTATGAATCCTTCGGGGAGTTGATAATCATAACTTTGAGTAAGAAGTTCAGCAGAAAGCATTAATAAGATACTTTATGAGCCTTTGGGCTCGTACTCTTTTCGGGAAAACTCAAAAAATTATTCTGGCCCGCTTTTAATTTTTTATTCGTCATTCTCTTCTTTTGGGGCAGGATTAACCATGCGGACAATAAGAATAGACAAGCCGTACAGTAGCACAAGAGGCACAGCCATAAGAAACTGGGTAAGGACATCCGGAGGGGTCAAAATGGCTGCTACGATAAAAATAATGACAATCGCATATTTAAAGAAGTCGATAAGCGTACGATCAGTCACCAGTCCCAATAGCGCTAAAAAATAAGCAAACACGGGCAGCTCAAACGAGATGCCAAAGCCCACCATGATCTTGGTAAAAAATCCCACATAATCTTCGATGTTGATCAGCGGAGTATAGAGAAACGAACCAAAGGTGATAAGGAATTGAAAACCAAACGGCGTGACGATATAGTAAGAAAAAAGCACACCGATCACAAACATTACAGTGCCTCCCACCACAAAAGGAAGAATCATTTTCTTTTCATTGGCATAGAGCCCCGGTGCTATAAAGAGCCAGAGCTGATAGAGGACAAAAGGAAGCGCTCCGATCAGTGCTGCAAAGAAAGAGACTTTAAGTGCCACAAAAAAAGCTCCTCCCACCTGGTGTGTAGTTACCATCCCTTCGGCAGCTTTCTTTGAGATTTCTGACACCTGGCTAAGTGCATCATTGAGCGGATGGGTGACCCATTCCAAGATAGGTTCGTGGAACGTAAAAGCAATGGCAAACATGATAAAAACAGAGAGCACGGAAAGTCCTAGCCTTTTTCTTAACTCTACAAGATGCGGTTTTAATTCACTAAACATTATGCATTGCCTTTGTTGTCATTCTCTTTTTTGTTTTTTTCAAAAGTAACGGTATCGCGTTTTGGTTCTACCGATGTAACTGCAGGTTCGCTTTGCTCTTCCAGGCTGGTGCCGGAAAAGCTCTTTTTTGCATCATTTATGGCTTCATTGATCTCTTTGATGGGATTGGCATCTATATTTTTAAAACCTTTAAGCTCGTTGCCGGCCTCATCGAGTTTTCTTTTGTAGCTGAGTGCTTCCTCTTTGAGGTCTGCGATTTTTATCTCTTCTTCCAGAGAAATTTTTGCATCCCTTATTGTTCTTTGAACACTTTTAATGAACTTTGCGATTTGCACCATAGCTTCAGGGAGCTTGTCGGGCCCTAAAAACAGTATCGCAACGATAGCAATGAGAAGCAACTCAGTAAAGCCGATTCCAAACATATATGACCTTTATGACCTTTAATTTTAAATGGGTTATTCTATCTAAAAAATAATTAGATATGACCTTAATCCAAGAGATAGAGTGCGAGCGAATCACTCAAAAAATAGTTTGGATTATAAAAAGTTTCATCCAAATAGATAAGTTTTTTTTCTTTGGCCAGGAACATCGCTTTGTTGCGCATAGTTTGGGTAAGAACTGAATTTTTGATGCCAATATTTGAGCGTAACCCTAAAAATATCTTTTCTGTAAGTGTTTCTTCTTTGCTTAAAACTTCTTCTTTTGTTTCCAAAGGATTTTGAATATAGGCATCAATGCTGTTTTGGGGATAAAAACGTCGATCTTTTAGAAAACCTACGGCACCGGCACCGGCACCTATATAGTTTTCAAGCCTCCAGTATCCCTTGTTGTGTTCGCTTTGATAAATGCCGTAATTAGAGATTTCATAGTGTAAAAATCCTTTTTTTCGGATCTCTTCGGAAACAAAAAAAGCCAAATCGTCATTTTCCTGTCTTGCTTGAGGTGTGTTTGAAAATGCCGTGCCTTCTTCAATGGTAAGTTCGTATGCCGAAATATGGTCAATGGGCAGAGCAAAAGCCTCTTTGATGTCTTGACCCAGGAGGGTTTTGGTATCTCCTTGGTAATTGTAGATCAGATCAAGCGATAGGTGTTCAAACCCGAGTGCTTTTGCACATAAAATAGCCTCTTTGGCCTGCTTGGGCGAATGGGCACGGTTGAGTGCTTTAAGTTTGGCTGCATCAAAGCTTTGTACGCCAAAACTGACGCGATTGACTCCGAGTGCTTTCATTCCGCTCAGCCAAGATCTGGTTGCCGAGTTCGGGTTGGCCTCGGTAGTAATTTCTGCATTTTTTTGCAGATAAGGTTTGAGCAGATTAAAAAGAGGCGCATAAAGTTCCGGTGCAACCGTTGAAGGGGTTCCTCCTCCAATAAAAAGTGTTTTGACGCTCTCTTTTGTTGCATTAAAACGTTTGAGTTCAAAAAAAAGTTGTTTGTAAAGTGCATTCATATATGCAACGCGCGTATCAAATTTATCAACATAGGAATTGAAACTGCAATAATGACACTTCGAGTCACAATAGGGGATATGAAGATAGACTAACACATTTACTCACTTTTTTAATGGCATTTTAGATAAAATAGTAGCAGAAAATATTGAACCAAATATATTAATTATCGAAGAAGTGAGAAGTAAGATGCAAAATGAAAAGCGTTATCGCCCTAATGTTGCAGCCGTCATCCTCTCTTCCAAGTATCCACAGAAGTGTGAGTTCTTTGTCGCACATCGCAGTGACATCAAAGATGCATGGCAATTTCCTCAAGGAGGTATCGATGAAGGGGAAACCCCGCAAGAGGCCCTATATAGAGAGTTACATGAAGAGATCGGTTGCAATAAGGTGGAAATTCTAGGAGAATTTCCTGAGTGGATATCCTATGATTTTCCCAGCATAGCAAGAGGAAAGCAGTATCCCTTTGACGGACAAAAACAAAAATATTTTTTAGTTCGCCTTAAGGAAGATGCCGTCATTGATCTCAATGCTTTTGAGATACCTGAATTTGTTGAGCATGAATTTGTCGAATATGATGAGCTTTTTAAAAAAGTGACCTATTTTAAGAAAAAAGTGTATCGAAAGGTTATTGATTATTTTATGCAAGAAGGTTTTATTTGATTCGTGCAAATATAATAAATAACAAAGGGCTTGATTTGAAAAAAGTTAAATTTAAAGGAAGGAATGGATTTATATGCTAGTCGTACATAAGTATGGGGGAACAAGTGTTGGAGATTTGAGCCGTATAGAAAATGTGGCTAATCGTGTGGCAAAAGCCAAAGAGGCGGGGAATGACATTGTGGTGGTTGTATCGGCAATGAGCGGAGAGACGAACAAGCTTATAGAGTATGCGAACTATTTTACACCCAGTCCTGCAAAAAAAGAGATGGATTTGCTGTTAAGCGCAGGAGAGAGAGTGACCGCTGCACTTCTTTCTATTGCTTTGCAGGCCAAAGGATATGATGCTGTCGCGATGAGTGGGCGTCAAGCAGGGATTGTAACTGATACTACACATACCTATGCACGTATAGAATCCATAGATCCTACTGCTATGCAAAATGCGATCAAGGAAGGCAAAATTGTTGTGGTGGCAGGATTTCAAGGGGTGAGCAAAGAAGGATTGGTCACAACGCTTGGACGTGGGGGTTCGGATCTTTCTGCAGTGGCAATTGCAGGTGCGCTCCATGCAGATCAGTGTGAGATCTATTCGGATGTGGACGGTATCTATACTACAGATCCGCGTATTGAGCCCAATGCAAAAAAAATGGATACCATCTCTTATGATGAAATGCTTGAACTCTCTTCTTTGGGAGCAAAGGTTCTGCAAAACCGTTCAGTGGAATTGGCAAAAAAACTTAATGTTAAACTATATGCAAAAAGCAGCTTCATAGACAATGAAGGCACACTTATTACACAGGAGAACAATAGTATGGAAGCAGTATTAGTCAGCGGGGTGGTCCTTGACAAAAACCAAGCAAGAGTTACACTCAGAGGTGTTTCAGACAGACCGGGAATCGCAGCAGAAATTTTTACAAGATTGGCAAATGAAAACATTAATGTAGATATGATTATCCAAACTACGGGTACGGACGGCTCAACAAATCTTGGATTTACCGTTCCCCAAAGCGAACTTCAAAATGCCAGAAGAGTCATGGAAAAATTTGACCATGATATTGAAGGTATGGATTTTAATGATCATATCTGCAAGGTATCCGTTGTGGGTGTGGGGATGAAGTCACATGCAGGTGTTGCGGCAAAAGCGTTTAGCGTGCTTGCGGCAAGCAATATTAATATCCAGATGATTTCCACTTCAGAAATCAAGGTCTCCATGATCATAGATGAAAAGTATGGAGAGTTGGCTATTCGCATGCTCCATGAAGCATATGAGTTAGATAAATAATTTTATGAAACAGCTTTTAAACTGGACACTGGGCGCCATACGTGAAGAAGAATCGAGCTTCTCGTGGATGGAAGAATATCGCTATGAATGGGCACCCTTAATTAAAAGTGCTGCCTCTCAGATATTGGAAGGGAAAACGGTGTTGGTTGTGACTGATGAATCACGCAAGTGGTTTGCCAAATATATACTCAACAGTGTAAATGATCTGCAAAAAAACCGGCCGCTTTTGCCTTTTTATCCGCTTGCAGAGATCTTTCCAAATCTCGCTTCTCTGCATAGTACGCAAGAGATGCAATTGCTTGAAGATATGCTGGATATCTCTTATCCAAACGGGTATTTTATCTGGTATATCGGCAAAGGAGATCATCCTTATACGAAAATGGCCTATAGAAATGACGATAGTTTCTTATGGATTATGGATCAGGAGGTGCCAAACAGTTTTGCCCTAAGAAGTGCAGATGTTTTATTGGACATTAAGCTATTGCAGCTTTATAAACTTTTTGATAAGACTGTTTCGGCCATGATTTTTGGGGATTTAGAACTAGAATGATGAAGCTGGCCAGTCAAGTTCTTATCACTTCAAATATCGAAGCAGCCATTGCAGAACTTGAAGCAGTAAAAACGACCGAGCGTTTTGTAAAGATCGTTAAAGAAGATACTTTTTTGGTAGAAGACGCCAAATTGGCGGTTGAAAAAGCTTATTTGGCAAGCGAAGAAACCACTGTCATCATTCTTGCTGCAAAGTTATTTTCTCCTATCGCACAAAACAAGCTGCTTAAAGTGATTGAAGAGCCCCCGGCCAAAAAAGAGTTTATTTTGCTTACTTCAAGCAAAGCAACAATCCTTGGCACCATTCGTTCAAGACTTCCTGTAGCCACATTTTTGGCAACCAGCCAAGAAGAGGATTTGGGTTTAGAGATAAAGCAGCTCTCTTTGGGCGGCGTGTATGAATTTATACAGGCACACCAGCGCACAAACGCCAAAGAAATGAAGCGGGTGGTTGAGCGTATCGGTAAGGCGGCTATGTACTCAGGAGCTTACGATATAGATGAAAAAACATTGACACTTTTTTCTGATGCGTTTATAGCTTTGGATATGGGATCTCCTCCAACATTTGTTCTTAATGCATTGCTTTTGAAGCTTTTGGCAAGAAAAAAAGCATTAAAATAATCGGGAGCAAAAATGAATATTTATCAGCTTGGCAATATTCGGGACAATAAAGCAGTCCTTCAGACATTGGGAGTAAAATGTGAGGGCGTAGAGATAATGTCAAAAAAGATGGAGTTGTTTTGTTTCTATATCAAGGATCTTAAAACGCCTGCAGTCAATATTCTCAAGCAAGACGCTCTAAGTATCGGAGCAGAGCTTGCAGTGCCAAGCGGAGTGATTATATACGAAAAGCCTTTGTATGACTGTATCCTAATAGGTACAAAAAAGCATATAGAGATTTTGTCTCGCAAAGAGCTGGTTCAGCCTTTTGGGCTTAAGGGTGTGGCAAAAGAACTTAAAAAATTTCTCTCTATCAAAACCTATCCCCTCCAAATTATGGGTATCATCAATACCAATGATGATAGTTTTTTTGAAGGCAGCAGATTCGTGGCGCAGGACGCTCTTTTAAAATGCCATAAAATGATAGATGAGGGTGCTTCTATCATTGACATTGGAGCTGTTTCAAGCCGTCCAGGGTCTCAAGAGGTAAGCGAAGAAGAGGAGCTTGCACGCGTTAAGCCTCTTTGTGACGCCATCATGGCGGAGAAACTCTATGAAAAGGTTATCTTCAGTATAGACAGCTACACTCCCTTGGTGGTAGAGTATGCCCTGCAGAGCGGTTTTTCTTTGATTAATGATATCACCGGAGCCGGCAATGAAGAGTTGATCAGGCTCGCTTTGAAGTATGATGCAAAACTTTGTATCATGCATATGCAGGGTACACCTCAAATGATGCAAAAAAATCCACAATACGAAGATGTGATGACAGAAGTAAGTGATTTTTTTGAAACGCGTATCGCAAAGTGTGAGGCATTGGGGTTGAGCAAAGAACATCTTGTTTTGGATGTTGGTATAGGTTTTGGCAAGACTTTGGAGCATAATCTTGTGCTTCTTAAAAATTTAGTGCATTTTAAAAAATTTGGGTGTGAACTTCTTGTTGGCGCAAGCAGAAAGTCCATGATAGATAAAATCACCCCTGTGCCAATACATGAACGATTGCCCGGAACACTTGCGATCCACCTTAAAGCCGTAGAGAACGGTGCGAGCATTATAAGATGTCATGATGTGGCCGAGCATCAGCAGGCACTAAAAGTATTTGAGGCATTAATAAGGTGATACGCTCGATAGCAATAATGCTTATGGTGTGTGTATTTGGGATTGCGGGTATAGATGCAATGGTGACACAACAGGCAAACGCCTCTATTTATGCCGATATCCGTAAGATTCCTTCTAAAAAAGTTGCGCTGCTTTTGGGTACCGCAAAGTATGTTGCCAAAGGCAGGAAAAATTATTTTTACACTTATCGCATACGTGCAGCAACCGCGC
>JAUPLS010000041.1 GCA_030836805.1 Campylobacterota bacterium
ATCTGCTCTACAAAATCGTTGCCGTCTCCGTCTTCATACTGTTCTCCCGATTCGGTAGAACCGCTGAGCAAAAATTTAACTTTTTCTCCGCCGCCGCTGACATTGAAAGAGGCTTTCTGATATCCCCAGCTTCCAAAGCCCAGATTGACTTCCCCGGTCGTCTCTTCGGTCGGTTTTTTGGTATGTACCTTTACGTCGGCGCTCAATACGCCAAAATCTTCCACATTGTAAGGCCCCTCGATCATCTCGATATAATCGATATTGTTCGTGAGTATATGTGAAATCGGGGGATCCATTCTGTTGGGACATGCACCGAACACTTTGGTTCCGTCTATCGTCACGTTGATGTTGTCTTTTTTTTGTCCTCTGACAATGATATCGTTAGAAATGCCGCTTCTTCTGACAAGCCATACGCTTGAAGACTCATTGGTAAGCCCTTCTGCCACGTCGGCAGATTTGATCTCTTCGTTGCTTACGTCTTTGATCACTTCGGTCTCTATTTTCTCTTCTACTTCTATCGTGCCAAGTTCCACATTTGCCGCATGCAAACAAAACGAAGCCGCAATAGAAAGACAAATCGCTTTTTTCATTATTAAATTTCCTCCTGATATTTTTATCTCGACGAGGATAGTATTTTTTTGTTAATTTTGTGTTAAACGATATTCAAGTGCAAGATTTACAACCATAGGAAAGGACAAAGAGCGGCCTGATGTGTTGACGGGAAAAGCTTTTTCTATAGCCTGGCGGGCAGAAGCATGAAAAATCTTTGAGCCGCTCAGCTTAATGTTTGAGACGCTGCCGTTGCTTAAGATGGTAAATTCGGCTGTCACCTTGCCTTGTATTCCTCTTCGCTTGGCAATGGCCGGATAGCTTTTGTGGCGATTGATCTTTTGTCTTATGGCTGCAAGGAAAGCATTTTTGTCGGCAACTGTGTCTTTCTGGGCGGTACCTTTTTTCACCGGTGCCTGAGCGGCGGCGCCTTTTGGCGATGCCGTCTTTTTTACAGCTGGTTTTGGAGGTGTATGATTTATAATCTTTTTTTTGGCCGGCTCTTTCTTTTTTTCCGGCTTAGGAAGGGGTTTGGGGGCGGGTTTGGGTTTGATCACCTCCGGTACAACAACAGGCTCTTCTTCAATAATGGGCTCTTCTTCAACGACAGGTTCCTCTTTGGGTTCTTCTTTGGGTTCCTCAGCAGAGGTAACAGGCTCAGGAACAAACTCACTCAAGCACATACATATCGTATTGTCTGTGGCTTTCTGTTCTGCTATCAAGAGGGTGTCGCGAAAGAAAAAATAAGATCCAAACAACGCAAGATAAACAAGTGTTGTGATAAAAAATGAAATAAAATATCTATGTTCTATCACAAAAAACTTTTTTCCTTTTGCTGTTTTAATTAAAGGGGGTAAAAGAAGTATGTCATCAAAATGTTAATTTAGTGTTAATGGTTTCCCTTTTTGTTGCCGTATTGTATCACATTGACATGAAACTATTATGAATGAATCTACAATGTCAGCTTTTTCTTTATGTCAAAAGTATCCAGATACAGCTCCACATCTTTGATCAATCTTTCATCATCAAAATTCAGATTTTCTTTCATGGGAAATTTTAAAAAAAATTGTGGGGGCATGATAGAATGTTCTTTTTGGGGATTTCTCAAGTAGGCAACCATAGCTTCTTTGATGCGCATAGGTGTGCTATAAATAGAAAGATAGCGCCGGTAAACCATTTCATTGGGAATCTGCTGTTTTTGATGACACTGCAAACAATCTTTTTGAAGCTGCCTTTTACCCGGATCCATACTATTTTCTGCTGATACAAGTGTGCAGATCAATATAAAAATTCCCGTTATTTTTCCCATCTTACCTCTACCTCTGTTCCTTTTTGCACTTTCGATTTGATAGACAATACAAACTGATAGCTGCTAACCACCTGATTGACGATATCCAAACCAATACCAAATCCCCCTTCGCTATTGTTGGCACGCTTAAAGCGGTGCAAAATATTTTCCATATCTTTTTCCTTTATGCCTATGCCTTCATCTGCAATGCGAAAATACTCCCCTGTAAGGGAAATATGAAGCAAACCTTTGGTTTTGTTGTATTTAATTGCATTGGAAATAAGATTGTCAATCAGGCGAACCAGATCATTTCGATCCATCTCCAGCATCACTCCCGGATCAATATCCAGGCGAAGGGTTAATCCCTTGGCCTCCATCATCGAAGAAAAGAAAACTACCCGTTCCCGTACGGCGCCGGAAACATCCAAGCGTTCGATATGGCGATGATAGTGGTGGTTGAGATTGAGATAGGTCAGATCATCATAAATGCGGCTTAATGTTTTTGATGCGATTTCAATACGCCGGAGCTCATTGCTTTTTTGACATTTTCCAAAAGTCTCAAGCATTTCTATATTGGTTAGAATCGTACTGATGGGTGTATTGAGTTCATGCGTCGTATCTTGGATAAACTGGTTCATCTGTTTGATGGAGTCACGCATAGGCGCGATAAAAAGTTTTCCCAAAAAATAGCCCAGCAATGTAAAAAAAACTCCGGCCCCGAGCATAAACCACACCATCATCTCTTGAAGTTTTACGATAGATTTTGTATCCAACGTCTTTGAAACAAGCAAAAAAGCTGCCCCCAAAAAATAAGGTTCGACTTTGTCCAAATAATACAGTTGCGTTTCATCCTTCATGTAACTTGATTCTTCCAGCAGACGCGCCCCTTTAAGGGTCCCAAAAATATAGTTTTTGTCTATATCGTAAATCGATGAAGCAAAAGGAGGATGCACCGGATAGAAAAGTTGAGGATCAGAACTTTCATGAAGTTTATGCAGCTGCGTTTTTATCTGCTGTGCTTCATATTTGAGTGCATTTCTTTGCTGATCAATCAATTGATGTCTTTGATGCTGATAAAAGACCCACGAAGCCAGGGAAAAAAGCAAAAAAGTTGACCCCAAATAGATCAACAAAAAACGGATAAGGCTCTTTTTTTCACTCTTTAACAAAGCGATATCCTATGTGCTTCACCGTCTCTATCCTTTGTTTTCCGACAATCATCCGAAGTGTCTTGATATAGGTGCGAAGGCTTCCATGGCTTGGCTCTTCTCCATATTCCCACAACGCTTCAAATATTGTTTCATAAGTTAACAGCTCAAAAGGCCTTTTTAAAAAAAATGCAAGAAGCTTTGCCTCTTTTGCTTTAAGGGAAATTCTTTTGTCACCTTGCAGCAAAAGGCTTTCTTTGATGTCAAAATACAATCCTTCTCCCAAATCAATCTTTTGGTCATGCGTTCCATAGCGACGCTTGATCAAAGATTCTATTCTGACAAGAAGCTCTTTAAGCGCAAAAGGCTTACGGATATAATCATCGCATCCTGTATCAAATCCCCGTGTTACATCCTCCACGCTGTTAAGCGAAGTGATAAAGATTGCAGGGGTCTGAATTTTCCTGCTTCGAAGATCATGGAGAAAATCGAAACCGTTTTGGTGGGGCACCTTAACATCAAGAAGCATAAGATCAATATGTTTTTCATACACAAGCTCCTCTGCGTGAAGTGCATCGTAAGCACAAAGCACTTCATAGTCGTGATACAGAAGAAACTGCTTAACCGTTTCACTCAGCTGATGATCATCTTCTAAAAGTAAAATAGTTTTTTTCATCGCATCGCACCCTTTCAAAAAGCTTTTTAAAAAGCTAAAAACTGCTTATTTTTAGGCTACTGCAATAAAAATTGCAACTGTTCCGGTGTCAAAATATTACTCGTATCATAAATACAGTTGATATGCACCCTGGTTGCTTCTGCTTTTTTTTCAGAAAGATCCTTGATCAACTGCGTTAATTCTTTTGGATCAGATCCTTGCATTGCAAGAGCAATAATCTTTGTTTCAAGCTCCTGTATGGACGATTTTAGATTTTGTAGTGACCGGACCGTTTTTTTTCTAACTGCAAGCAATTTTTCTTTTTGTGCCCGATTAAGTCCCAGCCGGGAATCATCCCAATACTCCGCCACCGTCTGAGTCATATGCGGCAGTCCTGAAGTGATCAAAAATGGCGAAGAGGGGCTGTTTGCTATTTTGCTGTTTTGCTTGCCGCGTGCTTGATTAAAATTTTGTCTTTGCTGACTGTCTCTGAAATTTGCAGGAGAAAAGGTGTCATACATCCATGCTGCGATGAGGTCGAGCTCACCCTTTGTCACACTGCCTTCTTGTGAAGGCATCAAACCAAAACGATCGATCGTTTGAGGCATGCAAAGCGCGTTTTCTTTTTGAGGATGAAGTGCATACTCAGTAATAAATTGTACAGCATCCTCTTTGGTAGCATATTGCATTTTTACATGTCTCATCACTCCCATCATTGGAGGGGCAATCAATGTAGACATATCCCCGGGCCTTACTTTTGTATGGCAATTTGCGCACTTCTTTTCAAAAAGAATCTCTCCGTTCTGAGATGCCCCGCACAAAGACACAAAAACGACATATACGCCTGCAATCATTGCCATAAACTTGAATTTCACTATATTCTCCTTGGTTTCACATCATACAATAGTATCATAATAGGCCAAAATGAATCATACGTGAACTATTTTAGCCAAATTTAAAATGATCTTCGTGCCTTTTTCTTTTTGGGAACGCACTTGTATACTTATGCCCTCTCCATCACAATAGGCTTTTACCAGTGCCAAGCCTATTCCCTCTCCGTCTTGCTGTTTATCTCCCTGATAATATCGCTCAAATACTCTAATCAATTGCGTTTCATCTATGCCCATTCCCTCATCTGCAATAACAAGCGTCTTTTCTCTTAAAGTTAGGCTGATGGGCTTTGTTTTGGGGGAATATTTCATGGCATTGATCAAGAGGTTGTCTATCATTTTTTCAAACCCTATTTTATCAACATAGATAGCACAAGCTTGCAGTTGTAATTCAAAAGGATTTCTCTCAAAAGCTTCAAAAATATCCACCCGCTCATGCAATAACCGTTCAAGCTCCACTCTCTCTTTAGCAATGGGATGCAACTCTTTTTTGATGCCATAGACCAACTCTTTATAGAGTCTTTCAAGCCTAAAAGAAGAGGCTTCAATTCTCTCAATGCGCTTTAAAGATTTTACATCTTCGATCTGTTTTTTCAGCAATGAGGTATTGGCCGTGATAGTAGAGAGAGGGAGGTTTAATTCATGAACAACCTCATTGATCAATTCGGAAAGATTTGTATCAATACTTGCTTGGGGCGCAAGTAAATGAGAAGATAAAATATGCCCTACCCCCCATGCCAATACCAAAACCACTCCGCTGATGATCAAAAAGTTTTCTTCGCTAAATCCACTCTCCCGCATAAAAAAATAGATTAAAGCCAAACAGCAAACAAAGCTCAAAACATATGCCAATGTCGCCATCCATATTTGTTTATGCATTTTCCACCTTAAACTGATAACCGATACCGCGAATATTTAAAATTGCATAGGGGAAAAATTTTTTAAGCTGTGTTATATAGACCCGCAAAGCACCTTCGCTTGGCATTTGATCTGCTGCCCAAAGGTGGTCTTTAATCCTCTCGCTGGTTACCACTTCGCCTTTGGATTCAAAAAGCAGCATCAAAAGCTCAACAGCTTTTTGCGTCACCTCTACGGGCGCATCCCCTACGTATAGCCTTTTTGCGATCGTGTCGAGCTCATACTCTCCCAAAATTATTCTGCTTTGTCTTGTTTGCCGACGCAACAATGCTTCGATACGAAATAGCAACTCATCCAGATCAATCGGCTTTTTCATATAATCATCAGCCCCCGCTCCATATCCTTGAGCAAGTGAATTTTTATCTTCTCGTGAAGTCAGAAAAATAGCCGGTGTCATGTCTTTGCTTTGGCGTAGTTTCTCCAAAAGGTCAAAACCGCTCTCATAAGGCAGGTTGACATCGAAAAGATAAAGGTCGTATTTGAACTTGTATGTAAAATCCAAAGCACTGTAGGGGTCCAATGCGCAATCAATAATAAACCCCTCCTCTTCTAAGAAGTCCTGGAGTGTTTCATTGAATAATCTATCATCTTCAAGCACCAAGAGTCGTATAGACATCCTTATCCTTTTCAAAAAACATAAAAAACCATTATACCTAAAATTCATTATCGGTTCTTTTACTTCATTTAAAACATATCGGCCCTCCAAAAACAAGATCACACCGCTTGTGTGGCATAGATTAAAAAGATGCCCGTACGGGGGGGGTTACTGGGAAAAATATCAAATGATTTGGCTATAATTTGACATAAAACAAGAGAATGCGCCAAGGAGTTTCTGCGTGCTGCAAAACATATTTTTAAAACAAAGTGAAGGCCGCATTTTGGCTATAGGCCTTTTTTTTCTTATGGCACTTTTAATTCTTTTGGCATTCTATGCCGTCGTCAACCCCAAAGATTTTAATATACTTCTTAGTATGACTGCATCCAATATTCTTTTTGGAAGAATGAGCGGACTCTCTATAGGGATTGCCTTTCAGATGAATACCTTCTGGCTTATCGTTTTTAATCTTTTTGTTGAAAC
>JAUPLS010000042.1 GCA_030836805.1 Campylobacterota bacterium
GCCCCAAAAGAACAGCTTCCTTCTATTTTTCCGATACGCCCCGCATGTCTACCCCCTTCAAACTCTGTTTGACAAAAAGCATCTATCATGCTTTCTATAACTCCTTTACCCACCACTCTTTCGCCAAAGCAAAGGATATTTGCATCGTTGTGGGCTCTTGTCATTTGTGCCGTATAAGCATCATGGCAAAGAGCGGCACGGATACCCGGAACCTTATTTGCTGCAATAGAGATACCTATACCTGTACCGCAAATAAGAATTCCAAAACTGCCGGGGTCTTCCAGGACAGTATAAGCACATTTTTTTGCATAATCGGGATAGTCAACTCTCTCAGAAGAGTTTGGCCCCAGATCTATGATCTCATGCCCCAGTGAGCGTACATAGTCTTTTACAAACTCTTTTACTTCAAAGCCTGCATGGTCGGTTGCAATGTAAAATTTTTTCATGGTTTTCCTTTTATTCTATGGGTTGTTCGCGTTCTATGGATTCTATACGTCTTCCTACGCGGCCCCAACGTACCGTATAACGCTGATTATTCCAAAGTGATTCACATTCTTTTGAGGCAATATCGATATTTTTGCAGATACGCTCTAGCCCGGCATGGTCTCTGCCTCCGCCATATTCATCCCCCTTGAGTACCTGCTCGTAAGCACGGTGTTCCAAACTCATATAGATCATCCAGGGTTTTCCTACGATCAGTTTGTAGGGTACCGAACCCCAAAAACGGCTATCGTTGGAGTTATCGCGGTTGTCGCCTATCATGTAGTAGTGGTCTTCTTCAACTTTCTTATAAAATGCATTGATTGTTTTGATCCCCAAATCATAAGCGGGGGCCTCAAGTTCAGGCACATAGACAGGTGACACATCTATCTCTTTATTGTTCGCGTAGTAGTGCAGCAGCATTTCAAAGATGCTTAATCCTTCCGGAACATACTGGATGCCTGGAAATTTATCCGTATAAGGGTTAATCACCCATAGTTTATCATTGATGGAGACAATTTTCTCTTCAGGATAGTTTGCTTTGATGTATGTATCGCCTTCGTGAAAATGAATCATCAATTTTTTATCAGCATATAAAAGTTCATCTCCCCCCACGGCCACACAACGTTTGACATAGTGTATCTTTGGATTCACAGGGTAACGAAAGATGACAATATCTTCTCTTTGGGGCCTTGGGCCTTCAATAAGGTGTCCATTGTTATTAAAATCAGGCAAAAGGGGAATCTCCAGCCATGGCAAATGAGGAATGGGGATACCGTAACTAAATTTTTTAGCAAAAAGAAAATCACCTATAAGCTGTGTTCGTTTCATTGAGCCGCTAGGAATGACAAACGATTGTGCGACAAAAAAGATAAGCATAAGAACGATAATGACCGTTCCTGTCCACGATGTTGAAAATCTATAAAAAGCTGAAAAAGTTTTTTTCACTTAAGACCTTTGTTTAGCTGATTTGAGTGTATTGGAAAGAAGCATAGCGATTGTCATTGGCCCCACGCCGCCCGGCACGGGAGTAATAAATGAGCATTTGGGCGCAACGTGTTTAAAGTCAACATCACCAACAAGTGAACCGTCTGCTATACGGTTAATACCGATATCTATCACAACCGCACCTTCTTTGACCATATCTTCCTTGATAAGCCCCGGTACTCCTACGCCTACTACGAGAATATCTGCTTTGGACGTATGCGCTTTGAGGTCTTTGGTGAAGATATGTGTAATGGTGACGGTGGCATTGGCATTGAGCAGGAGGCTGGCCATGGGCTTGCCTACGATATTGCTTGCACCTACGACGCAGACATCTTTTCCTTGAAGATCAATTTGATATTCTTCAAACATTTTCATAATCCCTAGTGGTGTACAGGCGACAAAACTATCCAGCCCGGTCACTAAGCGGCCCATATTGTAGGCATGAAAACCGTCAACATCTTTTTTGGGATCGATAACTTCAAGGATTTTGGTTGTATCTATATGTTTAGGCAGAGGAAGTTGAACCAAAATACCATCAATCCGAGGATTGGTATTCATCATCTCTATGGTAGCAATGATTTCATCTTGGCTGATCGTTTCTGGCATACTGTGTGTAATAGAGTAAAATCCTACTTTTTCACAAGCTTTTGCTTTCATTTTGACATAAGCATGACTGGCAGGATCATCGCCTACAAGAATAACCGCAAGTCCGGGAACGATATTTTTTTCTTGTTTGAGTTTTTCTACCTCTGTTTCTACATAATTTTCTACTTTTCGGGCTAAAGCTTTACCGTCAATCAGTTGCATTATACTCTCTTTACATTTTTAGGGTATTATATCAAAAATAGTTTAGGGCAATAAAACCCAGAGGATGCAATGAAGAAAGTATGGTTTATCTTGCCGTTGGTGATGCTTAATGCCAGTGAGGATTTTATCTCACATTATGAATATGGGGAAATGCTTTACAATAATCCACGAGGAGTGAGCTGTGCCCAATGCCATGGGGAAGATGGGTCAGGCACCATTATAGTTGAATTGAAAGATAAGCATGCAACAAACACAATCTCCGGATCGGATATACGGAAAAAAAATCTTGATGCCATGATAGAGAGTGTCAATCGCTATCATGAGATTATGCCTCGTTATTATCTCACCGACGAAGAGGTTAAGGCAATCTATGATTTTATTCAGAAAAAAAACAAGCTTTATTTGATTGCTCAAAAAAAGAGAGACAGTCTGCAATAATTGGTTATAATAATCCATCTTATTTAGAAGGAATGTTGCCATGCATCTCTCTTTAAAAAAAATTGGATTTGGACTTTTATGCGGTTCAGTCCTTGGCCATACTTCTGTTTTAAATGTTTATCAAGATATGGCGGTTTATACTTTTGCTCCCCAAAATGGTTATTTGGGATTTAGCGAGAGTGTTAAGGCAAGCTGTAAAGGCGATGAGCTCTTGCTGAAAGAACAACAGGGGTGTCCAAGTAAAGAGAGGCTCTGCCAAGAGTTTCTTGCTCATCAAAAGACAAAACATGCGCTTGTGTCAGCAAGTGAAAAGCTGAAAATGCTCGACAAGCTTATCTCTTTTCCGAAATCTGGAGATTTTGATCCCAAATCATGGATTGAGGGAGCCAAAATGATAGGCGAAGAAAGTGCCGGTTTGATAATGGAGCAGGAGAAGCTCAAAACCGCATTTGCTATGGAAGAAGAAGCATTTTCCAGGCAGACGCAATCAGCCAATCCTCTTTATTTGCAAAAAGAGTGTCAAGAAGAGATAAAGCTCACATTTCCTCATGGGCAAATAAATTTTTCAAATTTTTATGAAGCTGAGTTTTTAGATGAAAATCATATAGAGGTGACACAGTATCTCTCGATACTCAATCGCAGCGGGGTAGACATAAAAGCTGATAGCGCCATGTTTTATTATAAAGCTGCTCACAGATATATCAATCCTATACATTTTACACCATGGATAGTGAGCAGATATGTTCCTCAGGTCTCCCGAGCGTATAAAACAGCAATGCCAAAAATGGCACCCATGGCAAACGGCGCTATAGTATCCGAAGCGATGATGGCTGATGAATCTGCATCTATAGAAGCTTCCTATGAGGATGCCAGAACATACAAAGTCAAAAATCTCTCCCTGCCTTCCCTGGGAACAGCCGTTGATGTGCCTGTGATCTCATGGAATGCATCCGCAGAGTGTAAAATACACGTTTATCCTTATGTCAGCACAATACCTTATATGCTTTGTACTTTTGAGCCTGTATATCAAATAGATTCCAATCAATGGAAAATAAAATCAAAAGAAGAGATTGTCAGTGACAATGCGTCAGGTGAATACTATGAAGGAACATATAGACTCTATGTGAAAACAGAAGAAGATATTCAGGTTCTGCGGACACCCATAGTGCAAAATGAAAAAAATACGGGATTTTTTGGCAGTACTGCTCGCAAAAAAGATGGCTTTATGCTAGAAATAACCAATAAATCAGACAAACCTAAAACACTTATAGTCACAGAACGCATTCCTGTATCTTCTGCGGAGGAGATTAAGGTAAAACTGTTAAGTATCTCTTCTTCGGAAAAAATTGAATATAAAGAACTTAAAGAGGGGCGTATAGAGATAAAGCTTGATCTAAAAGCCGATGAGAGCAAAGAGATTGAGATATTGTTTGAGATTTCATACGATAAAGAGTTGAAAATAGATTATTAAAAAAGAATGGATGAAGAAGATGCAGGCCATGAAGCCTGCATCTAAAACACGATTAAAGTGGTGTTACGTTCTCAGCTTGAGGCCCTTTTTGACCTTGACCGATTTCGAATGTTACCGCTTGACCTTCAGCAAGAGATACACGTCCTCCGCCTACATTGTTGATCTGGCGAAAGTGTACAAACACATCGCTTCCACCGTTTTCTTGTTGGATGAATCCGTAACCTTTTTCATCGTTAAACCATTTTACTGTTCCCTTGACTAATTCTGCCATTGTTATACCTTTGATCGGGTTTGAACCCTTTAATTTACACTTAATACTAAGTGGAATCTAAAATCGGAGAGAGTCTTTCGGGGTCTAGCAATATACTTTACACACGACAGATGAACTCGAACCTCATCTTTCTTCAAGTTATATTGTAGCTGTTTTTTTGATTTTTTTTCCTTATATATAAATAATTTATCTTAATAATGTTCTTTTTGATATTTTTTGTGTATATTTGTAAAGTTTTTGTTTAATTTTTATACGAGCGTTTGGTTTATTTCTTTAGCCAATCGCTCAATGGCACAAATTCGCTTGGATCCTTGGGCGACATTTTGAGTATCTCCGCAAAACTTTTGACGCCCATGGAGAGCAGATACTGTAAGTTGTCATCAAAGGTGGCATCCTGTATAATATAGATATTGTCTTTGTGTACTTCAAACATATATCCACCGTTTGGAATGGGGGACATTGACAAGGTGACAGTATAGTGATCTTTTATGATACTTTCTTTTTGTGAATACATCAGCCCTATGTTATACCCTTCGTTGGCAAATCCTCGTATAGCTACTACCAAAACCCTATTTTTCCCTTGCTTAGAGGAGTTAAAGATGTCTATAATGTCTTTGACGGTTGAATAGCCTGGTATTTTTGCAAGCAGCGATTCAAAGAAACTCGCCAGTCTTGTTTTCATGAAATGGCCGATAAGATACAATAAAAGCAAAAATGCACCAACAGCCAATAAAAACCATAAAAACTGGTGATTCTCCGGAGTAAAACCGACTATCTCAAATATCCAGCCCACAAGAAGGTCTATCTTTCCGTAAAGCCAAAGTATCACTACGGCAATAATAACAATAGGCAAGAGGCCAAAAAGTCCCTGGAGTGCAGTTTCTATAAAATGTTTTAGGAGTTTGATGTTTTTCATTGTGCAAGTTCCTCAAGCCAAATTTCCATATCCGCATCACTGGGCATCTTCCAATCGGCCCTGGGGCTGAGACTCACAGTTCCTACCTTGGGCCCATCGGGCATGCAGCTTCTTTTGAATTGCTGAGTGAAGAAACGTTTGATAAAAAGAACAAGCCATTTTTTAATGGTTTCTTTATCGTAGATACCGTCAAATGCCTTTTGCGCAAGGAAAAGCATTTTGCTCGGCTTAGCTCCATATTTGATAATATGATACAGAAAAAAATCATGGAGTTCATACGGTCCGACGATTGCTTCAGTTTCCTGTGAAATGGTATCTTCGTCATGCGGCAGCAACTCAGGAGAGATGGGGGTATCTAGGATATCTTTGAGAATGGAAGAGATATTTTCTTCAGCCATAAAGTATTCGATGACATATTTTATAAGCGTTTTAGGAATACCGCAATTGAGGGCGTACATACTCATATGGTCTCCGTTGTAAGTGCTCCACCCCAGAGCGATTTCGCTAAGGTCTCCTGCACCCACTACCAGGCCGCCTTCTTTGTTTGCCAGATTCATAAGCATAGAAGTTCTTGCGCGGGCCTGAACGTTTTCATAGGTTATGCTATGCACTGTCTTGTCGTGTTCGATGGCTTCAAACTCTTTGAGTGAAATATCGGTGATGTCTATCTCTTTGAGGGTTACTCCTAATGTTTTACATAGTTTGATAGCATTTGACTTTGTGCGGCTGGTTGTACCAAAGCCCGGCATAGTGACGGCGATGATATTTTTGTGCTCCCAGCCCATTATGTCAAAGGCTTTATGCGTAGAGAGCAGGACAAGGGTGGAGTCCAATCCTCCCGATACACCAATTACTGCCTTTTGGATATGGGCATGACTCATGCGCTTAATGAGGCCATGGGCCTGAATGCGGATAATTTCATCACAACGGCGTTTTTTTTCTGCATAGCGTGAGGGAACAAAGGGCATAGGGTTAATCTCGCGTTCTAGTTTGCTAATGTTTGGAGTCGGCGCCACTTTAATAGTTCTGGTTTTTTTGTGCCTTCCGTCGCAAAAGCTTGATTCATTCAATCTTAGCCATCTTAGCCGCTCAAGATCAACATCGGCTGCGATAAGCGTATTTTGCAAACTAAAACGTTCATTTTGAATCAAAGTAGTACCATATTCGCTAATGATAGCATGCCCCCCGAAGACGGTATCGGTAGTCGATTCTCCCACGCCTGCCGAACTGTATACATATGCAGCCATGCAGCGGGCACTTTGTGTACGCACCAGCTCTTCGCGATATTCTGATTTACCTATGAGTTCGTTGCTTGCAGAGAGGTTAAAAAGCAAATTTGCGCCATTGCTTGCCATATGGTTACTTGGGGGTGTTACGGCCCAAAGATCTTCGCATAATTCTATCCCGAAAGTCATGTCCTTGCCGTCGCCAAAGAGCAGGTCCACTCCGAAAGGTACCTCTTTGCCCATAATCTCAATAGTGCTTTGCACGATATCTCTACCGCTTGTAAATTGACGTTTATCATAAAATTCTTTTTTATTTGGCAGATAGCTTTTGGGTACCACACCGAGTATGCTGCCAGCTTGTGCGACCAGCGCACAATTGTAGAGCCTATCGGCATAAATAAGGGCTATTCCAAAAATGGCAATGGTATTTATTTTTTCAATATTTTTTAATATATCCTCAAGTGCTTCTTGTTGTTTGGAGATGAGGGTTTGATTGAGCAAAAGATCACTGGCAGTGTATCCTGTAAGCGTAAGCTCCGGAAATACAACGACACTGACCTCTTTGGCATGCGCTTCTTTGATGAGCTTGATGATCTCGTCTGCATTTTTGGCAGGATTTGCCACTGTGGTATGATGGACCGCTGATGCGACTCGGTAATATCCGTACATTTGTCACCTCCAAAATTAGATAATGTCACGGTGAATGCCATTTGCAAGCAGTCTTATTTGCAGCAGTGCAAAATAAGACGTTGTATTTCGAGAACCGTGACGATTTTTTGCTTACTTTTTTCTAAAAAAAGTAGAGAAAGAATACTTTAAATATTATGCTTTTGAAGCAACGATCTCAATAGACACGATATCATCATTTTGCTTGATATTGTCAAGCACCATAAAGCTTTCGGTGTCTCCTTCTTCAATCCCGCCAAATACGGTATGAACACCGTCAAGATGAGGAGTCGGCACAAAAGTGATGAAAAATTGGCTTCCCCCTGTGTTTGGCCCTGCATGTGCCATGGAGAGCGCACCACGTCTATGGCGATGCGTACTTGTATCCGTTTCGCAGTCTATGCACCAGTCCGGCCCGCCTGTTCCTGCCATTGCGGGATTGCCCGTGGGGCCTGATTGCGGACAGCCTCCTTGTGCCATAAATCCGGGGATCACCCTGTGAAATTTCAGGTTGTTGTAAAACCCTTCGTTTGCTAAATGCGCAAAGTTTGCTACGGTATTGGGAGCATCATCATGATAAAGTTTTACCCAGATAACACCTTTGTTGGTAGTGATTTTTGCATAGTTATATGTATCCATTACATCCTGAGGGATATCATATCTTTTTGTCTGTCTTCTTCCAAACATCTTGTTTAGTCCTTCTGTAGTTAAATTAGGCTATTATTATACCAATATTTATTTAGGGGACAGTATGGAACTTTGTGTAGCTCTTGATTTGCCTTCGGCTGAAGAGAATTTGGCACTCGCAGAATCGCTTAAAGCGTACGATATCTGGATGAAAGTGGGATTTCGTGCTTATATCCGTGACGGAAAAGCGTTTATAGAGGCACTCAAGGCAATCAACCCCAAGTTTAAGATCTTTTTGGACCTTAAGCTTTATGATATTCCCAACACGATGGCCGATGCCGCTGAAGAGATCGCCAAACTTGGTGTGGATATGTTCAATATCCATGCAAGCGCAGGGCCCGTGGCGATGCAGGCTGTGATGCAGAGACTTGTAAGCTATCCAAACCGTCCGTTGGTATTGGCAGTAACGGCGTTGACCTCTTTTGATGAGGCAAATTTTCAAATGATCTATGAAAAAAGTATCGAAAGCAAAGCAGAACAGTTTGCCAAGATGAGTTATGAAAATGGCCTGGACGGTGTCGTGTGTTCGGCTTTTGAGAGCAGGGCGATCAAAGCTGCTACAAGCAAACGGTTTTTAACATTGTGTCCGGGTATTCGGCCTTTTGGCGAAGATGCGGGCGATCAGCAACGCGTAGCGACCCTTGAGTTGGCCGGACAAGAAAACGTAGATTATCCTGTGGTGGGCAGACCTATCTATAAAGATCTGAATCCTTCAAAAAAAGTTGAAGAGATCCTTAAAGTGATCACATCCTTGTAGACAGATTGTCTGATCGGGTGTTTTGGGTTATTTTTTTTCTTCGATTTTTTTATGTTCGGTCATCTTGACCGCATGCTGCATACCCTGTATCATAAAATACGTCCCGACGGCAAATAAGCCCAACACAATAAGCGGCGTTAATTTTTGAAACATCAATCTATCCTCTTTCTTTCATTTTTGAATCATACTATAAAAATAACTTTTTTATATAAAAATAATACATAAAAAAAGAAAAAATCTATTTCTTTAAGCTTTTGTTTAAGAGTATTGCATTATAATTCTTTCCACAAAACTTGGACAGTTGGGTGAGTTGGCTGAAACCACATCCCTGCTAAGGATGCGTACGGGTAACTGTACCGAGGGTTCGAATCCCTCACTGTCCGCCACTCCTCTTTAAATCCCCAAAATACAGACTCTGTTAAGTTAAAAATGGCTACTGCGCTCAAAGTGTGCCCAAAAATGTCAGTTACTTTGTGAGAAATTCC
>JAUPLS010000043.1 GCA_030836805.1 Campylobacterota bacterium
GCCAAACATAAATTGCCCATATCACCTTTTGGATCGATAACGATCGAGGGCACATTGTCCATCGCAGCTTCCTCAATAAGGCCAATCCCCAAACCTGTTTTCCCTGAACCTGTCATTCCTATGATGGCCGCATGCGTAGTAAAATCTTTGTTTTTGAGCAACGTTAAGGCCTCCGTTGCCTTCATTGTTGTTTTATCTACGTCTTTTCCCAAATAGAATAAACCTAATTTTTCATATATCTCCTGCACGTAATGCTCCTTATGACGACACTGAAATATTGTAACAAAATTTAAAAAGAAGGGGGCTTATCCTTTCAATTATTCTGGATTAGAATCAAGCGTTTTAGATGAAGGTGTTTGCAAAGACTCTGTTTGTTCTTGCGGTTTGGGAGGCTGTTTCTTTTGGGTCGGCTCAAGGACGCCCTGAACCATAAAACTAATCGGCTCTTTTCCTTTTTGTCCGATCAAAACCAGTACTTTGTCTTTCTCTTTGCTGCGGTAGATATCAAAAAGCTCCACTTCTGTCATCACTGAATCAATCTCTACATTTTCTTCCAAACCCAAAGGGAGATGATATCCATTCCCTTCCACTCTTAATAAAGTATTTTTATCCTTTGAGACAACCCAGCATACCTTGGCCGAAGGAAGCGCATAGATGGAATTTTTTGTATTTTCAATACAAAGTCTAGAAAACTCATCTTTTTCAATGTTCAAGTTTCCATCTGAATTTAAAATATCCAGATAGAGTATTTTTGTTGCCTGCGTCACTTTTTTTGCTTTTTCCAAAGATTCAAAAAGATGATGATTGGATTGGCGCAACATTTCTACCCCACTATAAAGCGCAGGAAGCATGATGCCCATCAAGGCTATGGCGATGAGTACCTCCAGTAGGGTAAAGGCTTTTCTTGGGGGCATATTTAGCCGTCCATCAATCCGACACGCACGGCTTCTTCGTAACTCGTTTCCCCTGCTACGAGCATCTCTTTAAGCTTGTCTGAAATCGTTTTCATGCCACGCTTTTTCATCACTTCCCGCACCTGATGGTCATTAAATCCATCTTTCATCATTTCTCGTACCTTTTCATCTATAATGAAAAGCTCTCCTATGGCTTGTCTCCCTTTATAGCCGGTAAAATCGCATGCCTTGCATCCTTCGGCATGAAAATAAGCACCCTCGGCCGGCAAATCAATCTCTTTTGCGATATAGGGCAGCAGTGGTCCTTCTTTTTTGCAATGTACACATAATTTTCTTGTCAAACGCTGTGCAAGTACCCCCAACAGTGTCGAAGAAATAAGAAAATTTTCTATCCCCATGTCCATAAGACGGCTCAGGGAAGAGGTTGAATCGTTAGTATGCAGCGTAGAAAGCAGCAAATGCCCTGTAAGCGCGGAGCGCAATGCAATGTCTGCCGTTTCGCTGTCTCGAATCTCACCCACCATGATAATGTCAGGATCTTGCCGCAAAATAGATCTGAGTCCGGCTGCAAACGTCAGCCCCACTTTGGGATTGACCTGAATTTGGCTGATATTGTCAGCATTGTATTCTACAGGGTCTTCTACTGTGATAATATTTTTATCCGGTGTAGCAATATGCTGCAAACATGCATGAAGAGTAGTCGATTTTCCGCTTCCGGTCGGCCCCGTGACAAGGATCATCCCGTGGGCATGGTTAAGCAGCTTATAGAGCTCTCTGGTGATATCATCGGCAAAACCGAGATCTTCTAGCGTAGGGATGTGTTCGCTTTGACTCAATATCCTCATCACGACCCTCTCGCCGTAATAGGTAGGCAGTATAGACACCCTCACATCTATACTTTTGCCGGAAATACTTAATTGTGTTCGTCCATCTTGCGGCACACGTTTTTCTGAAATATCAAGACTTGAGATGACTTTGATTCTATTGATAACTAGATTGACGATCTGTTTTTCGAGATCAAGATGTTTTTTGAGTGCTCCATCAATACGAAAACGTACTTCGCCTTTGCGTTCTGCGCTTTCAATATGAATATCACTCGATCCCTTTTGAATCGCCTGAAAAAAAAGTGAGTTAACCAGCTTGATAATGGGCGCAGACTCTTCACTGGAGAGCAGATCCTGAGAATTGCGTATAAATTCTAAAAGATCCGATTCAATCTCTATAAGATCCTCCGAAGTCGTACTCATTGCCTCAAAGTCAGAGCCTGTTTGGATTTCTAAAAATTTATTTCTCAACCTCTCAAAACTCTCTTCATCGACAAGCATAATAGGATATTCCAAAGAAAGCTGGGAGAGATAATTGAGGGATTGCGGCAAAGTCGACTCTTCAACGATACACATTTTTTTGCCGTCTATTTCGCTAAAAAGCAGTGCGTGCTTGAGCGCCAACTTATGGTTGACCTCTTCTTCCCAAAGCGGCTCGAGATTGACATCCTGCAGACGAGAAAACTGCATGTCTACTTTCCTTCTTCCAGTATGCTAAGATTGCTTTTGGGGGCACTGTTAACTTTTCGGTTTGTAGGCACTTCGCTTGATGCATTGCTTTTGTATCCGCTCTTTTTTTCCAAACCTTGTCTTACAATGGTGTTATATCTCTCTTGTACGCCCTCAAGTTCTGTCAATGCCTCCCTAAGATACTGTAGATCTCCGCTTTTTCTTACAATATAAGGAGTGAGGTAGATCACTACATTGGTTTGTGTTTGACCCTCCCCTCTGGAGGTAAATAATTCCCCCAGGACGGGAATATCTCCAAGAAGCGGCACCTTAGTCAAAGTATCCCCTCCTCCATTTTTCATCATTCCGCCCAAGATAATCGTCTCCCCGTTGTCGACGATGGCATTGGTGGTCACTTTTCGCTTGGTCGTAGTCGGCCTGTCCGCAGCTGCACTGGATCCAGGAAGGATATCTTCCACCTCTGCTTCTACTTCGAGTGTCACCTGATTATTGCTGGAAAGCCTTGGTTTCACTTTAAGCGTGATGCCGATGTCCTCTCTTGAGTAGCTGTTGATGATATTGCCTTGCGTCTGCGTAGACTGCTGTGCCTGTGTCAAGATAGACTGGGTCTGCCCCACTTCGATAACGGCTTCTTTGTTGTTGGTGCACAAAACAGAAGGTTCGCTAAGGATATGGGCCGCACCGTTTTGCTTGAGAAGATCAAGCTGTGCCCCCAACGCAAACACCTGCTTAATTCCATCGTCGAATTGAAATGGTCTCTCATTTGTTGTCACTACATTATCCCCAACAATAGTTGATGTTTGATTGTTCAAAAACCCTAAAAGCGTTTGCGACACCTGTAACGAAGAAGCCCCCGTATTGGCAGCGGCCGAGAAGAGTCCCTGGGAGGTTATCTTTCCTCCTTCAAATCCGTATTTGATTCCTATCTGTTCTGCAAGATCGGTATTGATCTCTACGATACGTGCCTTGACATACACCTGCACTTTGGGAATATCTATTGCTTGCACTGTAGTTCTAATGTTTTTGATCTGCTCTGTTGTGGCCAATACAATCAATGCATTTCTCTCTATATCCGAAACTACCATCGCTTTTTGGGGTGGCTGCGCCCCTTTTGCCGGCTCTTTGATGGTTTCATCATTCATCTGCGCAATCAATTTGCTTAAGATGCTCTCCATCTCTTCTACGTTGGAATTCTTCAAAGGAATGACATACATCTGTTGCGTAGTGCTTTCTCCTTTGATGTCAAGCTGTTTAATGTATTTGATCATCCGGCTATTATTGTCTGACTTTCCTATGAGGATAATGGAGTTAGTCGCGTCATCCTTGAATATATCAACCTGCTCACTCTCTATGGTTTGAGGAAAAAGTTTTTTTGACATATTCTGCACATTGGGGAAAACATCCTTGACGCTGGAGTTGTTCA
>JAUPLS010000007.1 GCA_030836805.1 Campylobacterota bacterium
CCCATCCTCATCTTGGCGTCGTGGTCAATGCAGCCAACGAAGAAGCCATTAAAGCATTTGAGCAGGAAAGATGTTCTTTTTTTGGTATGAGCAAAATGGTTTTAGGCGCATATCAAAAATTTGAAAACATTGAACCAAAAAATATTGACGAAATCATCACAATAGACAAAGAGGTGAGAGCATATGTCAATGCAAAATAAAGTCCTTATACTCCACGGTTGGGGAGGAAGTGATGCCCCTCATTGGCAGGCAGAACTTGCAGCAACCGTAGCGAAAAATTATGGCACCGTTTCCTTTCCTCTGCTTGATAATTGCCACTTTCCCAATAAAAACAGATGGATGAAACAACTCAAAAACATTCTTGAAGACTTTAGGCCGGATATTGTAGTATGCCACTCTCTCGCCAATACGCTCTGGTTTTGGCTTTCACAGGACAAGATACCCGACATCAAACATCTTTTTCTTGTATCGCCGCCTTCTCTTGCCACACAGATTGAAACGATCAAAACCTTCTTTCCCTGCCCTCTGCCCGATACTCTGCACGCCAAAGAGGTAACGATGATCGTCTCTGATAACGATCCCTATATTACCCCGGATGAGACATACAAGATCGCCGGCCATTTTGGAATCACACCGATCATCCTTCACAACGCGGGCCACATCAATACCGATAGCGGGCACGGGAAATGGGAACTGATTGAAAAATTAGTCATGAGAAACGGGGAATGAATCATCAAAAAAAATATAAGGAAAAAATAGTGCAAAGCCATACCAACCGAAATTTCTCATTTCTCATTTTTCATTTCTCATTTAAAAATTCCATTCGGAGATTTTTATGATACTTAGTATTGAAAGCAGTTGTGACGACAGTTCTATAGCTGTGACCCAAATAAAAACCAAACAACTGCTCTATCATAAGAAAATTTCTCAAGAGGCGGAACACTCTTGCTATGGCGGTGTTGTACCCGAACTCGCATCTAGACTGCATGCCGTGGCACTTCCCCGGATCCTTCAGGAGACCAAGCCCTACTTCGATAAGCTCCAAGCTGTTGCCGTCACTCATCAGCCAGGGCTTGGAGTGACTCTGCTTGAAGGGATTGCCATGGCAAAAACATTGGCAACACTTTTGAAAATACCTCTCATTCCCGTACATCATCTCAAGGCGCATATTTACTCTCTTTTTATCGAAAAGGAAACCCTTGTGCCTCTGCTTGTTTTACTTATTTCGGGAGGACATACCCAAATCATCCGCGTCAAAAATTTTGACCATATGGAAATTCTTGCCACCAGCATGGATGACAGCGTCGGAGAAAGTTTTGATAAGTGTGCAAAGATGATGGGATTAGGCTATCCAGGGGGGCCTCTCGTAGAACAGCTTGCCTTGGAAGGTGATGAAAATCGTTTCGATTTGCCTGTGCCTTTGCGCAATTCGCCTCTTGTAGCGTTTTCCCTTTCAGGATTGAAAAATGCTGTACGGCTTAAGGTTGAAGAGCTGGGAGGGAGTGAAAATATGAGCGAAAAAGACAAAGCGGATCTGGCCGCCTCATTTCAAAAAGCCATCAAACTTCATCTCATTCAAAAAAGTAAAAAGATCTTTGCCAAAGAATCCATCAAAGACTTTGCCATTGTAGGAGGTGCTTCGGCCAACCAATATCTCCGTCGTGCCTACCTAGAACTTTGTCATGAATTTAAAAAAACGATGCATGTCGCACCGTTGAAATTTTGTTCGGACAATGCTGCAATGGTTGGACGGTATGGTGTTGATGCTTTTGAAAGAAAACAATTTATCGATTCTGATATGATCGACATAGTCAGCACCAAAAAGCAACAAAGCGGGATGCTGCTCTAGCCCAGCTTTTCAAAACAGTATAACACTTCTTTGTCCCCCTGATAGTGCACAGCACTCGATATCTAAGCTACTTTAGGGTAAAATAAATATCTTTATAATCCACAAAACCCAAAAAATTGGAGTCTACAACATGAGTGATTACGGTGCCAGTAATATTAAGGTCCTGAAAGGACTTGAAGCAGTAAGAAAAAGACCAGGAATGTATATCGGCGATACTTCTGAAAAGGGACTTCACCACCTTGTCTATGAAGTAGTAGATAACTCGATCGATGAAGCAATGGCTGGCTTTTGTGACACAATCAAGGTCACACTCACCAAAGCAGGTTCGGCAATCATTGAAGATAATGGCCGCGGTATCCCCGTAGCCGAACATCCCAGTGAAAAAATCTCCGCAGCAACCGTAGTACTCACTGTACTTCATGCAGGTGGAAAATTTGACAAAGATACCTATAAGGTCTCAGGCGGCCTGCACGGGGTAGGTGTTTCCGTCGTCAATGCACTTTCCAAAGAGTTGCACCTTACCATCCACCGCGAAGGCAATACCTATGAACAAACATTCAAAAAAGGTATTCCCCAAGATCTTTTGGTTGCCACGGGAAGCAGTCGAAAAAAAGGAACCAAGATAGAATTTTGGCCCGACGAAACAATCTTTACCGAAGGTGTGGTTTTCCAAAAATCCATTTTGATGAAACGCTTTAAAGAGCTTTGCTATCTCAATCCTCAAATCAAAATCGAATTTAAAGACGAAAGAGACGGAACACAAGAAATCTTTCATTTCGAAGGAGGATTGCGCCAATTTGTAGAAGATATGAACACCAACCCTCCTCTTTCTACCGCACAATTCTTTCAAGGGAAATCGGATGATATCGAGATAGATATCTCTTTAATGTATTGTGATTCTGACACTGATAAAGTTCTCACTTTTGTTAACAATATTAAAACACCTGATGGCGGCACGCATGAAACCGGCTTTAGAACCGGACTTACACGTTCCCTCTCAAGCTATATTGCCAACAATGCCAACGCAAAAGAGAAAAGCACAAAGATTACGGGTGACGACTGCAAAGAAGGACTCGTTGCTATTGTCTCCGTGCGCGTTCCTGAACCGCAATTTGAAGGGCAAACCAAAGGAAAACTGGGTTCTAGCTACGTACGCCCTTTGGTGCAAAAATTCTTCTCAGAAAACTTTAACAAATACCTCGAAGAGACTCCGCTTGAAGCCAAAGCAATCATGGCACAGGTATTGCTTGCAGCCAGAGGAAGGGATGCGGCCAAAAGAGCAAAAGATTTAGTCAAACGCAAAGATTCTATGAGCATAGGAACACTTCCGGGCAAACTTGCGGACTGCCAAAGCAAAGATCCTGAAATATCCGAAATCTATTTGGTGGAAGGAGACTCTGCAGGCGGCTCAGCAAAACAAGGAAGAGATAGGGTTTTTCAGGCGATTTTACCGCTTAAGGGTAAAATTCTCAATGTGGAAAAAGCACGATTGGATAAAATCCTTAAATCTGACGAGATCAAAAATATGATTACCGCTTTAGGTTGCGGCATCGGAGATGAATTTGACGAGGAAAGACTTCGATATCATAAAATTATCATCATGACCGATGCCGATGTCGATGGCAGCCATATTCAAACGCTTTTGATGACCTTCTTCTTTAGATTTTTACGTCCAGTGATTGAAAAGGGATATTTATATCTTGCACAACCCCCTCTTTACCGTTACAAAAAAGGCAAAAATGAAATCTACCTCAAAGACGATAAGGCACTTAATGATTATCTTATTGAGAACGGCATATCGGCCATAGAGAGCGAAACCATGGGAATTGCTGACCTTGTCGACCTCTTTAAGCTTGTTGCATACTACAAGATGACACTCAAAGAGATAGAGAAACGTTTTGCTTTGCCTGAAGTGCTTCGCTATATGATAGAAACACCCGATATCATAGGTACATCAAACAAAGAATTGGCACAAACTATAGAAAAATTTATTACCGATCTAGGATATAACATTCTAAGCAAAAGCATCACGGATGAGACGATCCATCTTTTTGTACAAACCAATGACGGACTTGAAGAACTTATCGTGGACGAGATCCTCTTTACCAATCCTCATTACAATGAAGCTATCCATATCCATCAAAAGATACAATCACATATTACCGATGAATTTAGAGACAAAGATCTGCTTAAGCTGTTTACGGAAGTGGAATCCTCGGCGAAAAAAGGCGCTTATATCCAGCGCTACAAAGGTCTTGGGGAAATGAACCCTGAACAGCTTTGGGAAACAACCATGACACCCGAGAACAGAAGGCTGCTTCAAGTGAGGATCGATAATATCGAAGAAGCAAGTGATACTTTTACTCTCTTTATGGGAGACGAGGTAGAACCTAGAAGAAATTACATCGAGAGCCATGCAAAAGATGTAAAGCATCTGGATGTCTAATGCTGCTTTCGGAGCTAGAAGAGCGAGAACGGCGGTTTAAGCTTGCGCTGAGAGCTGCCATTCCTATTTTGCTTCTTGTTTTTTTAGTATTTTATGCTATTTTTTTTAAAAATAAACATATCGATCTCAGCCTAGAAAACCAACTATTGGTTGCGGGTATTGTTTTTATCAGTGTGTATTTTGTCTATTTCCTTATGGAAATCAGTGCCAAAGAAACATTGGTAGATCAAACCACAAAAGGATTCAACCAAAAGAGTTTTATCAGGAGACTACGGCACTATAAACCAAAATCCCTTGTGCTCCTTATCGTAGATAATCTGGAAACACTCAATGACCACTATGGTGTAGAAGAGATTGATGTCCTGCTTTATGCCCTTATACATCAGCTAAACTCAGATCTTGCGGAACAGAGGTTAAACAATGCGCTTATAGGCAGACGCTATGGGGCAGAATTTTTAATTGCCCTAAATGAAAATCATCAAGACATCCAATCGATTTTCAATCATATCATTGAAAAAAATAGAACCATTAATGATATCGAATTAGATTATAAATTTGCGGCTATCACCAATACCGATCAAGATTTTGAAAAAATTATTTCACAACTTAAAGATATTATTCAAACACAAAACAATAGTACCCCCGAACAAAAAAATGAAAATATCGTCAAAGATGCCAAAGAAATTACGGATATTGAAACCGGCGTCATCGATGCTTTAAAAAAAGAGGATATTTTGCTCGCCTTTAGACCGCTGCTTAACATCAAAAACAATAAAGTTGATATCTATGAAATATCGGTAAAATTAAAATCAAAAAATAAAAATGGTATTTTGCCTAAAACATATCTCCCTATTATTAATCGTTTGGGCCTAGGAAGAGAGTATGATTGGGTGCTCGTTCAGCGCATTCTTGCTCTTTTGCCTCTCTTGGATGAAAAAATCTCTCTAACATTCAATCTCTCACCTTTTTCCCTTAGAAGCAAAACCTTTCAAGAAAAGTTTTTTTCTGCCCTAGATCAGGCAAAGGTTCATCCTTCGCGCTTAATTATACAACTTTATGAACGAAAAGCGCATCACAATTTAAGCAGCTATCTTGAGACACTTAAGTATATTCGGGCTAAAGGAATACGTATCTGTATTGATAATTTTGGTGCGTCCAACGCTTCGATGGAATATATAAAACATTTCAAGTTTGATATGGTACAGTTTGATCGTGATTATGTCACAAATCTTAAGGATGAAACCAATTATGCCATGTTGCGCTCACTGATAAAAATGAGTCAAGATCTCGATATCCTCACGGTTGCCAAATGGGTGGACAAAGCTGAACAAAAAGCATCACTTAAAATACTTGGCATTGATTATTTACAAGGCTTTGGAATAGGCGAATCCTTGAACGAAAAAGATTTAATCAACAAATACAATTAAAGGACGACAATGAAATATGGCGAAAGAGAGATTTTAGATTTTGATATCAACAATCCGGAACATTACTGGCCCAACGAACATGAAAAAAATTACACAATAAACATTGAACTTCCGGAATTTATGGCAAAATGCCCACGCTCGGGCTATCCGGATTTTGCGACGCTTAAACTTACCTACCAGCCAGATAAAAAAGTGATCGAACTTAAGGCGCTTAAGCTTTACATCAATTCATTTATAAACAAATATATATCCCATGAGAATGTGGCAAATGAAATTTATGATACACTTTTTTCAAAATTAGAGCCAAAATCTATGAAACTTGTAGCAGATTTCAATCCAAGAGGAAATGTCCACACCATAATAGAGATAGACAGCAAAGCAAATTAATATTTATTACAATTTGACATTTTTTTTAAAGGCATTTTAAAAATTTATTATGATACGCCATATTATACAAAGGAGTATCGTGATAGAGTTTGGAAATGTCATGCAAAGAGTAAAAGCCATCATCATGTTGCACTCGCACAAAAAGAAAATTCTCGATAAAGATATTGCAGAGGCGCTTGAACTCTCAGCACCCTACTTTGCTGTCATCAAAAAAAGAGACAAAATCCCCTATGAAGCTATAGCCTATTTTTGCAAAAAATATCACATTAGCATGAATTGGATATTAATGGCACAAAAACCTACAACATTGAACACACC
>JAUPLS010000044.1 GCA_030836805.1 Campylobacterota bacterium
ACCTTCTTTGCCAAGATTTTGAATAATATAATCTATTGGTGATATAGGTAATTCATTAAAGGTGGAGCATATTTCCTTGATTGATGCCCATTTTTCCTTGATTTCTGGGTTTTGAATGTCGTTGTTTAAGTATTGTCCAACAATTTCTTGCGATAACCACTCCAAGACTTTACCAAAATTTATTTCATAGCTGTTTTCTTTGATTTCAATAAGATCTTCTTCGCCCTCGTCATCTTTTTCTTCCTCTATTACGATTTTTTTATTATTTAAATAATCAATAACTTTGTTAATGATTGAGTTAAAGGTTGAATCTATAACAATAACAGATTTATGATTTTGCTGTAAACTATTTTTTACTTGTCTTATTGTCTCCTCAAGTTTTAATAAAACAATAAGATTTCTACTCAAGCGACTTATCGTGGCACCATTTTGATACCATACATTGAGATTTTGTAACTTTTCCTGTAGGGCTGGTTCTTTTTTTAATAAATTTAGTGTATTAAAAAGATTATCTATTAGAATGGCATAATTATTTAAATAGGTGCTATACTCTTCTTCAACAGTAATATATTCCCATTTTACATTTTCTGGTTTATGTTCTCTGCGCCAAAAACTTAAACGTTCTGTTAATTCATAAGTAAGATATTTTCGTAATAAATAGTTTTCTTCTTGTGCCAGCACTTGAGAAAATATTTTTATATCGTTGTTATCAAAATTGATAGCCTTTTGATAGAGTTTTAATTCACTTTCATCTTTAATAAATGTTGCCGAAGAATAAATGCAACCAAAAGATTTGGCTATTAAAGCCTCCATAAATTTTTTGGTATTGGATTTGCCTGCGGCGTTGTGTGATTCATCTAAAATAATGATAGAGTTCTTCGCTAATGGCAGTAATTGCTCTAGTTTTTTCTTTTTAGTAGACAGCAGCCCTACTTGAGAATATGTGCTCAAAATTAATTTGTGTGTTTTTAAATCTTCCTCGGTTATTTTACTTAATTTACTGCGATTCATTTTGTAGATGGGATTGCCCTGTACATCATAAACGGTAGACTTTCCATGATAGATTAATGGGTCACCACATAATTCCAAAGCTTCTGTGTGTGTTAAATCACGCCAAAAATCACTAAAAAGATGTTGTCGTTCTGTAAAAAACATAACTTGCTTGCCATTGTTAAGGGCATAACGAGCAATGCCAGCTAAAATACGTCCCTTTCCCTTGCCGGTTTCGTCGGCAATAATCAAACCCAAGTTTTGCTCTATTTTATAGATAGCAATACCTATTGCATCAATTTGCTCAGAAGAAAAATATTGCCATAGCTTTTCTTTGGTAATAGAAAGCTTTTCCGCCACCCAGTCATCGTATCGTTGTACAATACTTTGTGGTAATGTTGCCTTTCCTTTTTCCTGAGCCAAAAACATTTCATTAGAAACGTAGCTATCACAATCTGGATTTTTACTTAATGGGGCATATTGTTTGTAGCTTTCTGCTTGCATAAAATATATAGATACTATTTAGTTGTTATTGCATTTTATAATATAAAGATAAGGGTGTCAATTTTTGGTTGTATTTTTATTGTTTTGCTTTATAATTTAAAAATTAATAATTAACTATTTTGGGTGTTGAAATGAAAGCTAAAAATCCTTATTTTTTTACTGGAAAAAATCCTACTGTTGATCTAATTGTCTTTAATGATGATAAAGTTCTTCTCATTAAACGCCGAGAGGGTGGTGTTGAGGGTGGGAAATGGGCTTTTCCGGGTGGCTTTCATGATACAAATGCCAAGCAAGGTCAAGTTTGGGAGAATAATAAGGAAACGGTTGAAGAAGCTGCATTCCGTGAATTGGAAGAAGAGACATGTTTAAATTTAAATAACCATTTTTTAGATGGTAAATTAAATCTACAATTCGTTGGTATATATGAGGGAAACAAAAGAGATCCTAGAGATAATAAAAAATCTTGGTCATCATCGTCTGTATTTATGGTTGATTTACCGTTAGATATTGATAAGAGTAAAATCAGGGGTGCCGATGATGCTGAAGATGTTAATTGGTTTACTCCCGCCGAAATAAAAAAAATGAAATTAGCGTTTGATCACTCCATTATTTTTGAAGAAGCACTATTTTTTAGGAATCAATTGCCAATTGACTTTGGGTGTAAAAAGACAGAAAAATCGCCAACAAAGCTAGCCGTTCATAAATTATGTTGATTTTTGCAAATATTTATATAATATAACCCATATTTTAATTATTTATCAATGATTTATACCTTTGAAACCAGATTAAAACTTTCTTCTTCAGAAGAAAAATTATTAACCAGAGATTTACATCTCTGGAATAACTTTTATCGGATTGGTTTTGTGCAATACAGCAAAAAACAAGACGAACAAAAGCTTTATCATTACTTGCAAGTTAAAACTCATCATGCACAGATAAGTAAATCACTAGTCAATGTCATAGCCGGAAAACATAAGGCTTTAGTTGAACTCCAGAAAACCCACAAGCAAGAATTGGAAACCAAAATAAAGGCTTTAGAAAAAACGATTAAAGAACTAAAGACTAAAATTAGCAAGCAACAACAAAAAATAATTAAATTAACTGCTTGGGCAAAGCACAATGCCATAGCTAAAAACAATAAAACCCTACATCTAATTGCCAAAAAAGAACAAGCCTTACAACTTAAACAACAAAAATTAGAGCGATTAAATGAACAAATCAATAATAAAAAAGTATCCATGTGTTTTGGCGGTAAAAAACTCTTTAAACAAAGACAGGGATTGACTACACAAAAAGCTATATCTCAATGGCAAGAGGTTTGGGATTTGGCGAGAAACAGCACTCGTATTGCTATTGGCAACAAGAATACCCCTTATGGCAATCCAGAGATTCAATATAACCATACTACCCAAAAGATAAGAATAAGGCTGGCAGCAGAACTAGTGCAAGAAAGACTACAATCTGGTTTAATTAAAGGCATTATACCTTGTAGATTTATAGAAGTAGATTGCACAGGATTTTCTTATTTAGAACGCATGGCGAAAAAGAATAACACGACTATTATTGCTTTACTATCCAACAAGCCCATTACTGCCAAACTTCTACAAAGAGACAATGGGTTTTATGTGCAGTTATCATTGGATATTGTTTCTACCCAGAAAGCGTCAGGATTGAATATTTTGGGTATAGATTTTAATGCCGATGGCTTGGGTTTTGTCGTGGTAAAGCCAGACGGTAATAGAAAATCCC
>JAUPLS010000045.1 GCA_030836805.1 Campylobacterota bacterium
ACGATGGTTCTTGGCATTCCTTCGCTGAGCGAATACTGGACATACAGATCCGAAGAGACGATAAGATCTACCAGCTCTTTTTGATCGATCCATTCGATCAGACGTACTTTTTGATCCAAGTTGTTTTCATGAATATAGCGCTCATACTCATCTTTTAATTTTCCTCCGCCCACCAGGGTTAGATGAAAATCAGAAAAATTCGCATGGAGGCATCGCATCAGGTTCAAATAATTTTTTTCCCAGACAAACCGTCCGACCGAAATGATTTTAAGCGGGCCCTTTAATGCAAAATCATTTTTTTGTTTGTTGAAAATGGCGAGATTGACACGGTTGGGGATAAGCACGATATTTTCGGTGATCTTGTTTTGGATCAGCTTTTGGGTCATAGCTTCATTGAGAGAACGGATTTTACGGGCATGCCTGAAAGTGTATCGCATCAAAGAGGCACTTATCCTGCCGAAGAAAGATTGGCTTTGAAACAGTCTGAAATACTCTTCGCCGTGTATTTCAACCATCAGCGGGATACGAAAAAATCGGCTCGCCAACGCAGCTGTCACCCCCCCTACGATCGGACACTGGCTTAGAAGATGGGTGATGTTGTATTTTTTAATCAGCCAAAACATCCAAAACGATGTCAAAAAGAAGATTTTGGATCGCTGGGTAAGCCTTGGCACCAGATGAAGGTGGATGTTTCCCTCATGGGAATAGCTGTAGGCATTGTTTTCGCTTCTTGCCAGGATATGATACTCTTCAAACCCCCCGGCAAGCTCTTGCCATATGTTTTTGGTGTGGTGGTGCCTGCCGTACAGCGGAGGGTAGGCATTGGCGCTGATATGTAAAAGCTTAGCCATGAAAAATCTTTTGTATATACATTTTTGCAACATTTTCCGTCGAATAACGCTTCACGCGGTGAAGATTTTCTTCTTTGAGTGCATGGCGCGCGCCGGAGTCGGCTATAAGCTGCCCAAGCTTCTCGGCAAAGCCGTCGCGGTCACGGACATCGACCATATACTCACGCTGCTTGGCCCCCAGGATATCTTTGATCCCGCCGGCATCGGTGGTGACGATAGGAAGGCCTGAAGCCATCGCCTCGATCAAAACGCGCGGGAACCCTTCCGTAAAGGTGGGGTTGATGAAGATCTCTGCAATTTGGTAATACTTCTGGATGAGGGCATTGGGCTTTTCTCCCATGATACTGAGGATATCGTCAAGCTTTTTGGCTTTGACCTCATTTTCCAGTGCCTCTTTTTCCGATCCCCCGCCGATAACAATGCACCGGTACCCGTTTTTTCTCAATGCCTCTGCGCCGGCCTCGATCACATACGGCATATAGTAAAGGCTCTTTCGCACAGGAGACAGACGATGCACAAACAAAATGATTTTTTTGTCATCATCGATATCCAGCTCTTTGCGAAGGATTTTTCTTTTCTCCTCGGAGATTTCGGCAAAACGGCCAAGGTCGATATCGTTGTACAAAACCATAAGCCGATCCGGAGCAACCTTCACGACATCACGGTAATACTCCGCCATACTTTCAGGCCCGGTGACAAAATGGTCAACAAACGTTTTAGTCAGATAAAAAGGAAGGTCGGATTTCAAAAACCTTTTCAGATCATGCAGGTTTCTTATTTGGGTATCATTCACCAGATGGGTGGTGCCGCTTTGCCAATAGTACACCTCGCTGCCGAACAATCTGGAAACTGCGATTGCCGGCAATGCCGCATTTTGAGAGATCCGGATAAAGATTTTTTTGTAGCCTTGGGCATTGAGCCGCTTCAGTATCCCAAACAGTTCAACCATTCTTTTAAGGGGATGGGTTTCTTTCTGGGCAATGATTTGGATCCTGTCGTGATTGAGGCGGGGCAGCTCATCGGCTTTTTCTATGATGAGCACAATCTCCACGCCATTGGAGGCGATCTCTTCGAGCAGATGCAGGATATGATAAAAATGGCTGCCCTGGTTTGAAGCGTAGTGGTTGAGGATGTAGATTAGTTTATTCATCGTGTGATCTTTACCTTTTTGTGTCCTAATTTGTTATATACAAACGGTTCTCGTTCTTCAAGAAGCGTTTCAAAACGTTCCCTGTCGCGAAATTTAACCACTTTGGCAGGATTTCCAACCGCCACGGCATAATCGGGAATATCTTTTGAAACCACGGCCCCTGCTCCTACCACGGCGCCCGTTCCGATCGTCACGCCGGGCAAAATGGTCACATCCGAAGCGATCCACACATAGTCCCCGATGACAATCGGCGAACAGATCATTTTATCATCAAAGGGCAGCGCTTCGAGCAGCGGGCCGTCATAATAATGAGTGCGCGTGTAGAGTGTCACATCGGGAGCGATCACAACACCGTTTCCGATCTCAATACCCCCTGCGCCGTCAAAATTTGCGTTTTTGCCGATGTATACATTGTCACCCATCCTGATATTTTCTGTATTTTTAAACTGGGAATGTATGGATTTGAAAAAACAATTTGATCCGATATGGGCAAATTTTTTGTTCCTGTATTTTAAATACGACAAGAAGGCAAGTAAAATTTTACGCACTGAAACGCTCCTGATATTTTTTTAGATAGAGATACGCAATGGTTTCGCTAAGGGCGTACGCCAAACAGATTGCCAACAGCGGGTCATGGCCCAGCATCAGCATAAAGACTGTGATAAAAATCAAAATAAATAAACTATTGTACCGGTTCAAGACGCCGGTTTGATAATGCATCAGCAGGCTGTTGCGAATAAAAATAACCCTGGCTGCCGGAAAAACAAAAAGGGAGTAAACAAACAATTCAACCCACGGTATCTGAGCGTTTGAACTGTAAAGAAACATTACAGACAGGGAAAAAATACCTCCAAAGCCTATCGTGCCCAACAGTGAGGGTATGTTTTTAGAGAGCGTCTTGTACTGTAAAAAATTTGCTTTGGACAGCAGCAGAGACTCCAAAATACGAATATTTCCCACCACAAAAGAGGCACATTTTTGAAAAATTGAAAAAATACCCAAAACACTCGGAGAAACCAATGCGCCGATCATCAAAATCAATCCCGAATCCTTAAGACGCTTGGCAATAATATCCAAATAATACCCCTTAAATGTCCGATAGTGCGTTTTCATGTAGGACAGATAGCGCGATAACGAAACGGTCTTCCTATCAGCAGAAGAACGATGGACTATGAAATACAGTGAAATAGTAAAAAAATTTGAGATGATATAGATCAAAAAGAGTGTTTGTATCGTCAGTTTTTCAAGCAGCGCCAACACGATCACGATACCGGATGCAGAAAAGAATTTTAAAACAAAATAAGCGTGCAGCCGGTTGCCCGCCTGAGAAACGATATCGATATAATTGAGCCAAACGGCGCATAAAGCAAAACAGACAACAAGAAAATACAACAAAGAAAAATAAAAACCCGCAAAAGCCAAACATACAAAAACAAGCGAGATATAGACATAATGAGAGAACAGCATCTGTCCAAAATGATTATTTTCTTTCTCTTGGAGATAAATGATTGAAAAATTTGGCGGCAAGAGATAGACGATCAGCGAAATCATCGCAACCAATGCGTTCCAATAGGCAAAAAGCCCGACCAATTCCAGTCCGGACTTATGGATGATAAGCCAGGTCGAAAAAAAACTCATCAGAGCCGTTAAAGTGTTGATTCCCGCCAGGGATGCGAATTTGGTTAACACGGAATACTGTATTTGTTCGTTATATATTTTTTACATACCACGCGATTGCTTCTTTCATCCCCTGCTCGATCGTATGGGTGGGAGCATAGCCGACAAGCGTTTGCGCCTTGGCGATGTTGGCATTGGAATGGCGGATATCACCTGCTCTAAAGTCCCTGTATACCGGGCCTTTAGGAATTTTGAATTTTGAATTTTGAATTTTGAACTGCTCGGAAAGATTGTCAACGATAATCTTGTAAAGCTCATTGAGGGTATTTCGTCCTCCCACAGCCACATTGAATGCTTCACCGAAAGCTTTGGTGTTTTCTGTTGTGCCGGCAAGAAGGTTCATCTGGATGACATTGTCGATATAGGTAAAATCACGGCTGGTTTCACCGTCCCCATTGATGTAAATCTCTTCATTTGAGAGCAGCGAACCGACCCATTTGGGGATGACGGCTGCATAGGCGCCGTTGGGGTCCTGGCGTCGGCCAAAGACATTGAAATAGCGCAATCCTATCGTTTCGATCCCGTAAGTGCGGGCAAAAACCCCTGCATAGAGCTCGTTGGCCATCTTCATGACCGCATAGGGAGAAAGAAGATTGCCCGTGCGCTCTTCGACTTTGGGCAGTTCGGCCGAATCTCCGTAAACCGAACTGGAACTCGCATAAACAAAACGCTTGATGCCTGCATCTTTTGCCGCGGTAAGCATATTGAGAAAGCCCGTGATGTTGGAACGGTTGGAAGTGAGGGGATCGGCGATGGAGCGGGGAACTGACCCCAAAGCCGCCTGATGTAAGACGATATCTACGCCTTCACAGGCTTTTTGACACGTTTCAAAATCGGCGATATCCCCATGGATAAAGGTAAAGTTTTTGGCTGCATCTGCCCCGACTGAAGCCAATACATCATCGATATTGTGCTGATATCCCGTCGAGAAATTATCAAGCCCTACGACTTTTTGGTTATGATTGAGCAGAAACTCTGCCAAATTGGAACCGATAAAGCCGGCATTGCCGGTGACAAGCCACGTCTTGGGATCAGATCTTATGGCTTCGCCTATCTGATCTAATTTTGAATTTTTAATTTTTAATTTTGAGTTACTCATTTTTTCTCGTTCTCCTGAGTAGTTTTTATGATAGAAGCTAACATTTTGATCAATTCTACATTTTGTTCCAATAGAGATTTGACGTTTTGGCTTTCTCTAGGCAAATAATCTGTTTCAACTAACAAATCAAGCCAATATTTTGTTTCTCTTGCCTCTTTGGATGCTATGGACAATTTTGAAATGAAATTATTTCAAAATTCAAAATTATTAAAGTCTTCCGTCCACTTTTTTGCTGTCAATAAATGATTTGATATCAAACAGTACGCACTTGTCCGTCTTGTGCAGATCAAGAGATCTAAACTGATGGTGCGCCACTGCCAAAATAATTGCCTCATAGTTGCCGTATTCGAACGACTCGATCATATCGATGCCGTATTCATGTTTAACCTCGGCTTTGTCTGCCCATGGATCATATACGTCGACATCGACGCCGAACTCCTGAAGTTCATGAATCACATCGATGACGCGGCTGTTGCGGATATCGGGGCAGTTTTCTTTAAACGTGATCCCCAAAACCAGCACTTTTGATCCTTCGATCCTGTGTCCTTTTTTGATCATCAGTTTGATCACCTGGTTCGCGACATAGATCCCCATATTGTCATTGAGCCGTCGGCCCGCAAGGATAATCTCAGGATTGTATCCGATCTCCTGCGCTTTGTGGGTGAGGTAGTAGGGATCGACGCCGATGCAGTGGCCTCCTACAAGCCCCGGACGAAACGGCAGGAAGTTCCATTTGGTTCCGGCAGCTTCCAATACCGCTTCGGTATCGATACCCAGTTTGTTAAAAATCACCGCCAGTTCATTCACGAACGCGATGTTGATATCGCGCTGAGAGTTTTCGATGACCTTTGCCGCTTCAGCGACTTTGATCGTCGGGGCAAGATGGGTTCCCGCAGTGATGATGCTGGCATACAATGCATCCACCTTTTGTCCAATCTCAGGGGTGCTGCCGCTGGTAACCTTTTTGATTTTGGTCACGGTGTGCTCTTTGTCTCCGGGATTGATCCGCTCAGGGCTGTAGCCGCAGAAGAAATCTTTGTTAAATTTCAATCCGCTGCATTTTTCGAGTACCGGAACACACTCCTCCTCCGTACACCCGGGGTAAACGGTAGATTCATAGATGACGATATCGTTTTTTTTCAACACTTTTCCGATCGATTCACTCGCTTTGTATAAGGGGGTAAGGTCCGGTTTTTTATGCTTGTCGATCGGGGTCGGTACCGTAACGATGTAGATGTTGCATTTGGCAATCTCATTGAGGTCGGCAGTAAATTTCATACCGTGCGCAAGCGCCTCTTTGACTTGACCTTCGCTCAGCTCAAGGGTACGGTCTACACCGCTGTTAAGCTCATCGATACGCCATTGGGCGATATCAAACCCGACCACCTCATATTTTTCGCTAAAGGCATGCGCCAAAGGAAGACCGACATAACCAAGTCCGATTACTGCTATCCTATAAGACATCTACAATCCTGATATAAAAATTTGGATATTATAGCCAAAGAAACTTTTAGCTAAGAACTCGCTGACATCCGATTGGTATCAATACCTTACTTTTTATACGGTTCAGCCTTGGGAGAGCTTATAAAAGTAGTTGGTTGCTTCGACAAACCCATCGACCCCCCCACAGTCAAATCTGCGTCCTTTAAATTTGTACGCGATAACCCTGCCTTCTTTGGCTTGTTCAAGAAGTGCATCGGTGATCTGTATCTCTCCGCCTTTGCCGGGCTTGGTTTTTCTTAGGATGTCAAAGATATCGGGCGTAAGGATATAACGTCCGATGATCGCAAGATTGGAAGGGGCATCCTGCGGATCCGGTTTTTCCACCATATCACTGACACGGTAGGTGTCCTGTGTTTTGTCGACCAAAGTGCCTGCGATGATACCATACTTGTTGGTCTGATCAAACGGAATCTCTTCGATCGCTACAATTGAACACTGGTACTTCTCATATACGGCTATCATCTGCGCAAGTACCCCCTCATGCTCGCAAGTACACAGATCGTCTGCAAGCAGTACGGCAAAAGGCTCATTGCCTATGAGCGTTTCGCCTGTGAGGATGGCATGGCCCAAACCCTTCATCTCTACCTGTCGTGTATAAGAAAAGGTGCACCGGGAGATCAAAGACCGGATCTCATCAAGAAGCTGTTCTTTTGAGCCCCCTTTGATCTGATGCTCCAGCTCATAAGAGACATCAAAATGATCCTCAATCGCACGTTTGCCACGGCCTGTTACGATCGCCATCGTGTGAATACCCGCCTCCAGCGCCTCTTCGACACCGTACTGGATAAGAGGTTTTGTAAGGATGGGCAGCATCTCCTTGGGAGTTGCTTTGGTTGCAGGCAAAAACCGCGTACCATAGCCTGCGGCAGGAAAAAGACACTTTTTGATCAAAGGGGATCCTTTTTATTTTAACTGTATTTTAACAAAACGTAACTAAATGAAATATACGATTATCGCTTGCTTTGCAGTTTTTGTTTTAAAATACTCTTTCCGGCTTCTACACCGGGCTGATCATAGGCGTTGACATCTATGAGTTTTCCCACAAGCGAAACAAGCAATTCATAATAATAGATCAATGAACCCATCTGGTATTCGTCTGCTTTGGAGATCGTAATGCAGTCCAAAGGGATGTCCCCCTGTGCTTCCAGCGCCTCGATGGTTGAATCGCACTGAAGGTTAATCAGTGCATTGAAGCTAAGCCCATTGAGACAATTCAGGGTTTCCAAATGCGGCAAAGCAAGATCAGGAATGGTGAGATTTTCTTCTTCGAAATCCTCTATCTTGATAAAAGTGATAGATTTGTCTCTGGTGCCCTCCATGATAAGCTGCAAAAACGAGTGCTGATCCTTGGGCCCTATCAGGCCAATGGGCGTCAAACCGACATGAAAGGCACTATGAAGCTGCCGCTTGCCCAGGCTTTCGCCCCAGAGCTGAACGTACCATTGGCAAAAATAGGTTAATGTCTCTGAGTAGGCAAAGATACAGTTAATGTGGTACTGCGAATGGTTTTTGGCATAGAATGCAGCTTTTTTGAGCAGCACATCAAGAATGTACCCTTTTTCAAAAAAACTCTCTCGGATGAAATTTGCGCCCTCTAAAAGCGAATGGATATCGATCCCGCACAGCATCAAAGGAAGCAGCCCCACACTCGAAAGAACTGAAAATCTGCCGCCTACATTACAAGGCAGATATACTACTTTGCCTTGAATCTCTTTGGCATACTGCTCCAAAGGCGAGCCCGGGTCGGTGATGAACGTATAGCAGTTTATATCGCTTTGAAGCGTCAGCAGATACTTGTAAATCGCAAATGTCTCCACGGTCGTGCCCGATTTGGAGATAACAATAAAATGGGTAAGGTCCAGATCCAATGCGCCCAGCATCGAATGAATACTGATAGGATCAGTGCTTTCAAAAAAACAGAGTTCTCTTGAAAGTGTTTTTCTGGGTTTGATAAATTCATAGACGGCTTTCGCCCCCAACGAGCTTCCGCCGATTCCGATCACCGCAATGTTCTTGATATGCCCAGGGATCATCTGGGCATATGCCAACAGCGGCTCAATATCTTGTTCCGGAAGCGCATAGTACCCTATGTTTTCACGTTCTTTTACTATCGATTCAAACGCTTTTTTCTGTACTTTAACATCCAAAGATTTAAAATAAAGCCTGTTTTTCATAAAAACTCCTTCTTTGCCTACCGGGTACTGCGCACCAATCTCTTCGCTTCTGCTATGAGATCGTTTACTTTTTCTTCATACTCTTTGGCATGGAGCGCGTCTTTGGACTCAAAGCGTGTGACAAGTATCGGGGTGGTGTTGCTGGCCCTGACCAAGCCCCACCCTTTTTCAAAATTGATGCGCACCCCATCCACCTCAATGATGTCGACAATCGCAGGAAAATCCGCCGGAGGGTTTTTGAGCAGGATTTTGATCTCCTCGATCAGCTTGAACTTCTCCTCCTCAGTCGTCTTCACCTTGATCTCTTCGGTAGAAAAAACTTCAGGAAGCGCCTCTATCTCTTTGTCTATATCGATCCCGTCTTGGATAAGTTCCAGCATCCTCAGCGTAGCATAAACCGCATCATCGTACCCAAAATAACGGTCTTTAAAAAAGATATGTCCGCTCACTTCGCATGCAAGCTGGGCATTGGCCTCTTTCATTTTGACTTTTAGATTGGAATGTCCTGTTTTATACATGATAGCCGTAGCTCCGCGGCGCTTTAGCTCATCATACATCACTTGCGAACATTTGACTTCTCCGATGACGGTAGGATTTTCCATCTTCATGGCATAAAGGAGTGCCATCTGGTCACCCTTGATGTTGTGTTTGCGCGTCAAAACAGCAATCCTGTCTGCATCCCCGTCATAGGCAAAAGCGATATCCCCCTCTTTGGCCAAAAGCGCTTTGATTTCTTTGAGATTTTTTTCATCCGAAGGATCGGGATGATGGTTCGGAAACATACCGTCCGGTTCGACAAAAATACCTTTGCTGTGCAGCTCTAACCGCTCAAAGATCTCAGGCAGCACGATGCCTGCTACTCCATTGCCGCAGTCATAAACGATGCGCTCTTTCATTCCCTTCAGATGAGAAAAATGTGTTACCATATAGTCGATATAGCGCATGACCGCATCGATCTTTATCACTTCCCTTGGCACCTTTGGAACGCTTGCGATCATCTCTGCCTCTTTGCCTAAACGATAGATATCCTCTCCAAAAAAAGGTGCCTGATCGACTGTGATCTTAAATCCGTTATACTCGGGGGGGTTGTGTGAACCCGTGATCATCACAGAGGCCGAAGGCGTGATGCTGTTCCACTCTTGGTAGTTGGTAAAATAGTTTACCGGCGTAGGGACAATGCCTGTCGAGAGTATCTGTTTGCCTCCTGCATTGAGTCCTGCAGCCAGCCATTCAAAAAGTTGCGGGGAGTGGGATCTTGCATCATAATCAACTGCCACATAGGTGCCGTTGATTTTGGATGCAAGTACATATCCGATCTTCGTGACACTCTCTTCGTTGAGCTCTTTTTCGAAAATTCCGCGGATATCATACTCTCTAAATATGGATTGGTTGATCATGGCTGTTTTGCTTCCCTTGCTTGAATCTCATTTGTGGGATATTGTATCTGACTATTGCTAATTGCCTACTTTGCAACTATGCCAAAATAGTGATGCAAACCCCTGCAAAAGCAAAAAGCTGTTGTGTGGGTTTTATTGGCAGGAGGGAATCGGACACCGCGGAAAAGCGAATACAGTAAGAGTGTTTTTAAAAAACGTACAGCCAAATAAGTCAACGGATTTCATTCGAACCAAAAAACTGGGGTATTGCATGATCGATTTGGGTTGGCGTTTTTAAAATTGATAAAAATCACAAATATTTATGATACAATAAAATAACTCAAACCAATAAAAGGAGTGTAACCATGAAAAAGCTAAATATCAAACACATACTAGTCCTCGGCGGTGCCGCAGTATTGATAAGCGGATGCGCACAGGTTGGGCCCAGCACGAAAAAAGGCGCCTTGATAGGAGCAGGAACTGGGGCTGTTGTCTCTGGTGTAACCGGACATAACGTACTCAAAGGAGCAGCCATAGGCACAGCAGTGGGTGCAGGCATCGGATATCTTGAGGATGAAAAAAGATAATTTTTTTACAGTGTAAAGAGGCCGGTGCAATTCCGGCCTCTTAAAGCTATCACAATAAAAAAGCCTGAGTGAAGATGTAAAATTATTTTGTTATGCTTGGTTGATTTATTATATATTATCGGAATCTGTTGTGTAAGGTTTTAAAGTGAAGTGGCTCCGGATACTGGATTCGAACCAGTGACCAAGTGATTAACAGTCACCTACTCTACCGCTGAGCTAATCCGGAATGGTTAAGAAAAAAGCTAAGGTGCTTGTTTCGTGGGTGAGATTATAGTAAAAAACTTTTCAAAAGTCAAGAGTTTTCAAGATAAAATGTAAAAAATCACGCCATGACAAGCGCGATTTGCCAATACGGTACTTTCGCGGCGTATTGACTTATTTTCTCCTGGATACATCTTGGCAGAGTTTTACAAAATATTTTGCATTCTCTACCGGAACATCAGGCAAGATACCGTGACCGAGATTGAAGATATGTCTTCCCTCTTTCATCGTATTTGCCAAAGACTCTACGCACTCCCTGGTCGCCTCCTGGGAATAAAGACGGCATGGCTCCATATTGCCCTGCAGAACATATCTGTCGCCCAGTTTTTCTTTTGCAAGCGCCATAGGCGTAGACCAGTCTACGCCGAACACATCGAAGTTTCCGTATACCTTGTCCAAAAAGGCAGGGATACCCTTAGGGAACATGATAATCGGTATATGAGGATACTTTGCCTTGAGATAGTCAGCGATCTGCACCATATATTTCCATGAGAATTCATCATATTTGGCAGGCTCGATCGCTGCCGCCCAGCTGTCAAAGATCTGAACCACATCGATCCCGGCCTGTATCTGTTTTTCCATATAAAATTTCACCACTTCAGTGACTTTGGCTAAAATGCGGTGCAAAAGTTCAGGATCTGAGTACATCATTTTTTTGCAAATATTGTATGTCTTTGTCCCCTGTCCTTCTATCATATAGGTCGCCAATGTCCAAGGTGCCCCCGTAAATCCGATCAGCGCTTTGTCTTGTGCGAGCTGCTCTTTGATCAGTTTGATCGTTTCATACACATACGTCAGCTTGTTTGCTGCTGCTTCTGCACCAATAAGCGCATCAAGATCCTCTTGCGTTTCGATAGGGCTTTCAAAAACGGGCCCCTCCCCTGTCACAAAATCAAGCTTCATGCCCATTTCATTGGGGACGACAAGAATATCTGAAAATAAAATCGCCGCATCCACATCCAAGATATCTACAGGCTGCAGCGTCACTTCACACGCCTTTTGGGGATCATGGCACAAATTTAAAAAATTTCCTGCTTGCGTTCTGACTGCCCTGTACTCAGGAAGATAACGGCCTGCTTGCCTCATCATCCAAACCGGAGTATAAGGTGTCTCTTTGCCCAAACAGGCATCTACAAATATTTTACCCATTAATGATTACCGCCTTTATGTAAAAAATAAAGCCCTACTGAAAGACCCAAAATAGAGACAGAGAAATAAAGCATTTCCAAGGCGCCGTTATACTCTGTATGTAATACCCTTTGGAAGAAACTGACGATAAGCACCATGACGATTACCTTTGCCAGTTTATCTTTAAGCTCATCAAGCGAATGGATCTCAAGAATCTTCGAAGAAGCACTTTGTTTAGCAACATCGATATCAGAAATAAACAGTTCATACAGTCCAAAGCCAAAGATAAACATCACGATAGCCATCAGGTACAAATCAATCGCACCGATCAATCCGCCCACAACCTCTTCATGGAAATGTTCAGGATGCAGATGATTGATATAAACGTCTACAACACTGCCTATCACTCCCCATATGTCCATACTTGCAACCACAAAAAGCGTCACGCCTCCAAGCATACTGAAAATAACGGCCAAAAGTACGAAAAAACGTGTATTCCAAAGAATACTTTCAAAAAATTGCTCAAGAAACTTCATTAGTGCTCCAACTTAATCCATTTTTGAGCGATCCTCACGGCATTGGTCGCAGCACCTACCCGTACCTGATCAGCCACACCCCAAAGATGCAGCATATTTTTTGCAAAAAGATCTTTTCTGATACGCCCCACATAAGTTTCATCGGTATCGGTTGCTATGGTAGGCATCGGGTATTCGCCTTTTTCAAGGTTGTCTATAACAACAACGTTTTCAAAAGCCGCCAAAGCCTCTCTGGCTTTTTGCACATCCACATCAACATTCTCTTCAAAAGTAATCGTGATGGACTCACTATGGCTTCTGAGTACAGGGACGCGTACGCATGTTGCAGAGACAGCGATGTTTGAATGCATGATTTTGTTTGTTTCGTTCACCATTTTCATCTCTTCTTTGGTGTAACCGTTGGGTTGGGCCACATCAATTTGGGGAATGACATTGAGCGCGATTCTGTGCGCAAACGCTTCCACTTTGGCTTGGTCTAAAGAGAAATTGAAAAAAGCCTGCATCTGCATGACCAACTCTTCCATTCCTTTTTTTCCCGCTCCGCTTACTGCCTGATAGGTGCTCACATCTACTCTTTTGATCCCGTAAAGATCATGAAGCGGTTTAAGGAGGTGCACCATCTGAATAGTAGAGCAGTTAGGATTGGCGATGATTCCCGTCTCTTCCCAGAGCTTGATATCTTCAGGATTTACCTCAGGCACCACCAATGGTATTTTTGGATCCATTCTAAAATGTGAAGTGTTGTCAATGACGACTGCCCCTGCTTCAACGGCATATTGTGCGTATTTTGCGGAGATACTCCCGCCCGCCGAGAAAAAAGCAATATCGATATCTCTTCCCTCAAACACTTCAGGCGTCAGCTCCTCTATGCGGTAAACTTCCCCCTGGCACTCTATCTCCTCTCCTGCACTTCTTGCGCTTGCCAGCGGCAAAATATCGTTGATAGGAAATTTCACTTCCTCCAATACTCTAAAAATTTCTTCACCCACCGCACCGGAGGCACCTACAACAGCAACATTATATTTTTTCATTCTTATAATCCTAGTGTATTATTTGTATTTTCTTCATTTTCATCGTCGCTGGGCTCTTCTTCTTTGGAACACTTGGCGATACTTACGACCTTGTCTTCTTTTTCTACATTGACGATCTTGACGCCTGAGGTATTTCTTCCGGCTTTGCGGATCGTTTCCATGTCTACACGGATCATTTTTCCGATACTGGTCAGACACATCAAATCTTTGTCTTCTTCCACAAACACCACACCAATCACATCGCCTGTTTTAGGCGTCAGCTTCATAGAGATAACCCCTTTCCCTGCTCTGTTCTGCTCGCGGTATTCGCTGGCCGTCGTACGTTTTCCAAGGCCTTTTTCACTGATCATGAGCAATTCGTCTTCTTCGTTTTCAATCGTTGTCGCACCGCACACATAATCCCCTGCAATCTTAAACTTGATCGCCGTGACTCCTCTTGCTACCCTGCCGATCTCTCTTGCTTCTTCTACTTTAAATCGTATACAAAGACCCTTTTTCGTAGCAACAAAAAGCCATTTGGTATCAGGCTTGACAATCTTGGCTTCCACAAGCTCATCATCCTCATCAAGATTGATCGCTCTGACGCCGTTGCTTCTGATGTTTGCATACTCTGAAAGGTTTGTTCTCTTGACAATACCGTTTTTCGTAAAGAATACCAAACCTTTATCTGCATCAAAATCCGTCGTCGGAATAATCGCCATGATCTTCTCGTCTTGTTCAAGATTGACAAGGTTGACTACTGCTTTGCCTTTGGCTGTACGGCTTCCTTCAGGGATGCGGTATACTTTAAGCCAATAGAGCTGGCCTTTGTCGGTAACAAACATCAGCGTATCGTGGGTATTGGAAATAAAGAAACGCTCGATAAAGTCATCTTCATGAGTAGTAACGGCGATCTTTCCTTTTCCTCCCCGGTGTTGCTTTTCATACGATTTGACCGGTACACGCTTAATGTATCCGCGGTGTGTAATCGTCACTACCATCGGCTCATCAGGAATAAGATCTTCAATATCTATATCATCATAGTCATCTATAATCTCCGTACGGCGTGGCGTAGTATATTTTTCACCGATCTCTATAAGCTCTGCTTTGATGATTTGATTGATCTTTTCTTCACTTTTTAAAATATTTTCGAGCTCTTCGATGAGTCTTTTGAGTTCAGCAAGTTCATTTTCGATCTTTTCGATCTCAAGGCCTGTTAAACGTCTTAGCCTCATCTCCAAAATTGCTTTGGCTTGAATCTCTGAAAGCTCAAATCGCCCCATCAGGCTCTCTTTGGCCTCAGTATCGTCATTGCTCGCACGAATGATCTTGATCACTTCATCGATGTTGTCTACAGCGATTTTGAGGCCTTCTAGGATATGGGCTCTTGCTCTTGCTTTTTCAAGGTCAAAAATAGTTCTGCGAATTACAACGGTTTTTCTGTGCTTCAAGAAAAGATCAAAAAGTTCTAAAAGAGTAAAGACTTTTGGTTCTTTGTTGGTAATAGCAAGCATGATGATACCAAAGGTTACCTGCATCTGTGTGCTTTTCAAAAGATTATTGAGAACAATCTCGCTCATTGCATCACGCTTGAGCTCCATCACAACACGGATACCCTCCCGGTCGGATTCGTCTCTGATCTCAGAAATACCTTCGATATGCTTCTCGCGGACCAACTGGGCGATGTTTTCAATCAATCTTGCTTTGTTTACCTGATAAGGAAGCTCATCGATCACGATAATTTCTCTGTTTCCCTTCTCTTCTATATGTGTCTTGGCGCGCACTTTGATGCGTCCGCGTCCTGTTGTATAGGCATCAGTAATCCCTTTTCGCCCAAAGATGATACCTCCGGTCGGAAAATCAGGCCCCTGCACTTTGCCCATCATATCTTCAACGGTGGATTTAGGATCATCAATACGCAAGATCAACGCCTCAATGAGTTCATCCAGACGGTGCGGAGGAATATTGGTGGCCATACCTACAGCGATACCGGAGCTTCCGTTAAGAAGGAGGTTTGGTACGCGCGAAGGCAGTACATCAGGTTCGCTCATGGAGTCATCATAGTTGGGCACAAAGTCAACCGTGTCTTTTTCCAGATCACTTAAAAGATCTTCAGCGATTTTTGTCATCCGCGCTTCGGTATATCTCATTGCAGCGGCGCTGTCTCCATCGACAGATCCAAAGTTTCCTTGCCCGTCTATCAACGGTGCTTGCATCGAAAAATCCTGAGCCATACGCACAAGCGCATCATACACTGCCGTATCTCCGTGCGGGTGATACTTACCGATCACATCCCCGACGATACGCGCGGATTTTTTATAGGGATTTCTGTGAGAAAGATTGAGTTCATTCATCGCATAGAGTATTCTACGGTGTACCGGTTTAAGCCCGTCTCTGGCATCAGGCAATGCTCTACCGATAATCACACTCATCGAATAGTCAAGATAGCTTGATTTGATACTGTCTTCTATCAGCACCTCTTCAATATTGTTTTGATCTTCAAACAAATCACTCATTAGACTTCCTTATACTTTACAAAAAATTGGATTATTATAGCTTAGAGTTGGGACAAAACTACTTAAAAGAAGGCTTTATGACGTTACTTGGGGCTTCAAATGAGGATTTAACACATTTTTAACATACTTCATCTATAATGGCATTTCTATTTAAAAAACAGGACAAAATATGCCTATCGAAGAGATAAAAAATATCATTGATTATGGAATCATCGGCTTGCTTGGCGTGCTTAGCTTCTTCACCTTTGCTTTTGCCATCGAAAGAGTACTCTGCTATCGATCTATCAAGCTCTCCAATTATCGCAACAAAACCGCTTTGGAGCTTGATTTGTCCAAACATTTGGCTACCATCGCTTCCATAGGTTCCAATGCACCCTATATCGGCCTTCTAGGTACGGTTTTGGCTATCATTCTTACATTTTATATCGTCGGTGAACAACAAGATACGATCAACCCCGGTGAGATCATGAAACACCTTGCCTTGGCGCTCAAAGCTACCGCGGCAGGACTCTTTGTTGCTATTCCGGCCACAGTCATCTACAATGCACTGCTTGCCAAAACAGATACTATTTTGGCACGATGGGAGATACACCAAGAGCAAGAAGGCAATACACGCGCATGAGACGTGAACGCTTTGACAAAATGAATGTCGTTCCTTTTATCGATATCGTGCTTGTGCTCTTGGTGATCGTATTGGCTACGGCTACTTTTGTTGTTAACCAAACCATTAAAGTCGATCTGCCTACAGCCAGTTCCGAAGTAAACGAAGAGAGAAAAAGCATCCATATCGCTATCAATAAAGAAGGGGAGTATTTTTACGAAAATGAGATGCTTGAGTTTGAAATAGTCAAAGAGAAGCTTCTCAAACTGGACCCCAAAAAAGACCTTATCTCTCTACATACAGACAAAGAGACGCAATTTCAAAAGTTTGTAGATATCATCGATATTCTCAAAACAAAAGGGTTTGAAAATATCTCTGTCGTTACAAAAAAGTAAACACATAAAAGCATTACGCACAACAAAGGTATCTGTGTTTTCTTTTTATTCTGTCATCATCGCATAAGGCCTCTGCAGCTTCCGGGTAAGCTGATGGAGGCTTACCGCTCTTCCTTCTCTGGCAAATTCCCTTCCGTCCATAAAAATGATCATTGTCGGTATCGAAAAGACTTGAAAATGTGCAGAAATCTCAAGATTTTCATGGGCATCAAGATAGATTTGTTTAAGCAGCGGAAAATGCACATCAGCCATCTCTTTTACCTTCGGTTTAAGCGCATGGCATACACTGCAGTGTTCGCCTGAAAAATAAAGCAGCACCCCTGCCTCTTTTGCGATACTCTCTTGCAGTTTCTCCAAGGTCATTTTTTTCCTTTGTTTGTTTTTTCTTTTTTAATTTTCATTTTTGAAAAAACTATTGTTTTTTTGCAGCATTATAACCAATCTTGCAACGCCTAAACGGCTGTTTGCTGTTTTCAATGAATTAAAACACCTGATGAGATCATAAACCAGGGTGACTGACGTGGGGCCTAATAACTGAATTGTTCAGAAGGTTCGATTTTATTATAACCCTTTTGTTATATCTTGCCGGCGCAGCAGAACCGCTTTGAAAAAACTTAAGTCAAAGCGGGGTATAATGCCGTCAACAACTATACACAGCAAGGACAAATAAGATGGGTAGAGCGTTTGAATACCGAAAAGCAGCAAAATTAAAACGATGGGGAACGATGTCTAAAGTTTTCCCTAAATTAGGAAAACTAATCACTATGGCCGCCAAAGACGGCGGGCCGGACCCGGATATGAACCCCAAGCTTCGTACTGCTATCCTCAATGCCAAAGCGCAAAATATGCCAAAAGACAACATCGAAGCAGCCATCAAAAGAGCATCAGGCAAAGATGCAGCAGATATCAAAGAGATAAGCTATGAGGCAAAAGCTTCTCATGGTGTGCTGCTTTTTATTGAATGCGCTACAGACAACCACACAAGAACGGTTGCAAATGTCAAAGCGATACTCAACAGAAACAAGGGAGAGATGCTCACAAGCGGCTCTCTTGACTTTATGTTTACGCGCAAATCGGTCTTTGTCTTTGACAAAAAGGAAGGCATGGATATCGAAGAGCTCGAGCTTGAACTCATAGATTTTGGCCTGGAAGAGATAGAAGAAGACAAGGAGCCTCAAGAAAATGAAAGCGACAAAGAGATCGTGAGAATTTACGGCGCATTTACTGCCTTTGGAGAATTAACCAAAGCGCTTGAAGAAAGAGGGATTGAGATCACCAAAGCAGAAATTCAGCGTATCGCCAACACCCCTATTGAACTCAACGATAAACAGCTCGCAGAAGTAGAGGCGCTCATCGATAAACTAGAAGATGACGATGACGTTCAGACAGTCTATACCAATATCGAATAAATACCTACATCCTCCTGCCGTATGACAGGAGAGGATATCTTCTTTCTTTTAATTTGCAGAATATTTAACAGTGATTGCCGTATGTTTCGACAAAGGCTTCATAGTCTCCCTCAAAATCGATCATACTGCCGTCTTCGCACAACTTGATAATTCTGTTGGCAAAAGCATCGATAAGTTCCCTGTCATGAGAGACACAAATCACTCCGCCTTGATAATTATGGAGTGCTTCTCCCAGTGCCACAATCGCCTCAAGGTCAAGATGGTTGTTGGGTTCATCAAGTACAAGAAAATTGGCGCTGTCCATCATCATCTTGCTTAACATGATACGATGCTTCTCTCCGCCGGAACAGCTTCCCACTTTTTTCTTTTGTTCTTCTCCGGTGAAAAGCATACGCCCCAAACACTTACGAAGATCATCAATATGCCATTTAGGGTCATGAGACTGCAGCCACTGAGGAAGCTCTTCATCTCCCGTAACAATATCAGTCGTATTTTGAGGAAAATAACTTGTTGTGATCGTCTGTCCCCATGTAAAATTTCCGCTGTCTGGTTTAATTTTTTCCATAAGGATCTCAAGCAGGGTAGTTTTGCCCGCACCATTGGAGCCGATAAGCGCCACTTTGTCATCACGCTTGAGCGTAAACGAGATATTTTCCAAGACTTTTTCTTCACCGTAGCTTTTACAAAGATCTTTCACATCAAGCACTTCGTTTCCGATCTCGCGATGCGGCTTGAACATGATGGAGGGGTCTCTTCTGCTTGAGAGTTTTATCTCACTGATGTCAAGCTTCTCCAACTGTTTTTGTCGGCTTGTTGCCTGTTTTGCTTTAGAGGCATTGGCAGAAAATCTTGCAATAAATTTTTCAAGCTCTTCTTTCTCTTTGAGTGCTTTGCTTCTGTCTGTCTCGGCTTGTTTTGACAAAAGGTTCGCTGCGATATACCAATCATCATAATTGCCTGTGAATTCACGAATATTTTGAAAATCAAGATCAAGGATATGTGTTACCACCCCATTGAGAAAATGTCTGTCATGGGAGATAACCACCATGGTTCCCTCATGACGCTTAAGTTCATTTTCAAGCCATGCGATGGTCTCCATATCCAGGTTGTTCGTGGGCTCATCAAGCAGCAATACGTCAGGCTTCAAGAAAAGAACCTGCGCAAGCAAGATTTTAAACTTATCCCCGCCTGTCAGGGAGCTCATCAGTTGTTCATGCCGGCTTGCAGGAAACCCCAAAGACTCAAGAAGCTTTTCTATCTTGACTTCGCTCTCGTAGGTGGGGTCTTCATCGGCGCAAATCATTTCAAGTTCGGCCAGGCGGTTATTAACCGCATCGCTCTCAAAATCGCCTTCCATATAGAGTTTTTCTTTCTCTTTTTGTGCATCAAAAAGCTTTTTATTGCCATAAAGCACGGCATCTTTGAGGGTAAAACTCTCAAAAGCATACTGGTTTTGGCTCAATACGCCCAATTTAAGCCCCGGCTGAAGCTGCACCTCTCCTTCGCTTGGCTCAATTTCCCCTGAGAGAATTTTGATAAAAGTCGATTTTCCTGCACCATTCGCACCGATAAGGCCGTATCTTTTTCCTGCATCTAAAGTGATGTTTATTTTATCAAAAAGCACTCGCTTTCCGTAACGCTGCGTAAGGTTGACCGTACTTAACACATCCTCTCCTTCTATAAATCTAGATAATTTATGGAATTTTAGCATAATGTACTGAAACTAGTTTAAGTACCGGCTTTGGCCACCCTATCCCGCTTTTTTAAGCGAGGCCAATCTATCTCTTACTATGCTGCATCCCAAATTGTATCAAAAAAAAAGGGGGGGGTATTTTTTTACAAATTATCCTTTTTATCCTTTGTTGTGCAGCGTAACGATTTTCTTGTCCACTCCGATAAAAATATTCTCGTCTTTATCTTCATAATCAATATTTGAAAGCAGGTATCTTATGGCATTAAGCTTGGCTCTTTTTTTATCATTTGCATCCAGTTCGCACCAAGGTGCATAGGATGTACCCGTCTTATCAAACATCTTATCTCTCAATGTGACATATTCGCCGTAAGCCTCATGCGACTTATAGTCCAATGGCGTTAATTTCCAGTTTTTTAACGGATCCTTTTCCCTGTCTCTTAGTCGGCCGGCCTGAGTATCACGGGAAATAGTGAGATAAAATTTAAAAAACAAAATACCGTCATCTACCAGCATCTCTTCTACTTCATTAACCTGCCTATAAAAGTGCTGATGCTGCTGGGGAGTACAAAAACCAAAGATATGCTCAATACCGGCACGGTTATACCAGCTTCTGTCAAAAAAGATGATTTCTCCTGCGTTGGGAAGCTGTTTGAAATACCGCTGAAAATACCACTGCCCCACCTCTTTGGAATTAGGCTTTGGGAGCGCTACGGTACGTGCTTCTCTGGGGTTAAGAAACCTGCTAAATTCCTTAATGGTTGAACTTTTCCCTGCACCGTCCATTCCTTCGACTATCACAAGCAGACGTCTGTTTTGACTTATAATCCATTTTTGAAGCTTGACCAGTTCATACTGGAGTTTCATGGCCTCCTCTTCATAAAATTCACTTTCCATATTGCCATTGCCCTTAAAGACCTTGGAATGTTTTACGGTATATTCGGCCAGATTGTCTGCATACTTTGCATTTTGCATATTTATTGTTTTTCTCCATTGAATTCTCTGGGTATCTCTTTGCTTGTCTGTACACCCAGTTCCTTGAGTTGCTGCACCTGTTTGACCAAATTTCCTCTTCCGTCGCTTAGTTTGTTTTTGGCCGCATGAAAACTGCTTTGAACGCTGTCTATCTGTTTGGATATTCTGATAAGATCTTCAGAAAATCCCACAAATTTATCGTACATGGCACCCGCACGTCTGGCAATCTCTTTGACGTTTTGATTTTGACGCTCATACTTCCATATGTTTTCAACTGCACGCATTGCCACCAGCAACGTCGTCGGCCCCACAAGAAGTATCTTCTTTTTAAAAGCATTGTCATAAATACTGCTGTCATGCTCCAAAGCAATCGCCAAAGCACCCTCGATGGGCATAAACATAAAAATAAAATCCAAGGTATTTATTTCTTTGAGGCGCTCATAGTTTTTTTGGGAAAGCCCCTCAATATGAGATCTGATAGAATCCAAATGTATCGCCAAATGATAAGGCTTTTCATCGTCATGGGCATTGATATAGCGCTCGTAGGCCACAAGTGAAGTTTTTGCATCAATAATCACATCTCTCTTGTCGGGAAGGTGCACGATGACATCAGGCCTTAATGTTTCGCCCTCCTCCGTACGCAGATTTACTTCTCTTTCAAACTCAAAACCTTTGCGTAAGCCGGAAGCTTCGAGTACATGCTCAAGCACCATCTCGCCCCATACTCCCTGCTGTTTGTTTTTGCCTTTGAGTGCATTGGTAAGATTGATGGCATCCTGACTTATTTTTTGATTGAGCTCTTTGAGGGAATTAATCTCATTTTTAAGAACAGCCCTGTCTTGGCTTTCCGTATCATAAGTTTGCGCCACTTGTTTTTTAAATTCTGCGATCTGGGTTTGAAGGGGCTTGATCATACTGTCTAGATTTTGCTTGGAGAACTCTGCAAATTTTTGGGAATTGCCCTCAAACACTTTTCTTGCTAATGCCTCAAACTCTTCTTTAAGCTGTTCTTTATTTGACTGCATCATTTCGAGTTTTGCTGCCGTATGCCTGGTGTCAGATTCCAATTTTGTGAGCAGCCTGGCATTGTTGGTGCGGTGCTTGTTGTTGTCTTCAAGCAGAATTTCGTTACGTTCTTGCAAAACCTTATGCTCCGCCGAGAGCTTTTCGTACATCATCTCTATATTTTCAAGTTTTGTTTTTGTTTGGCTTTGCAGTTTTTCAAGCTCATTGTATCTGGCCTGAATGCTCGCGAGCAACTCTTCTTTGGAGCCTAATATCCCTTTTGTTTCCGCAAATTGCTGCAGCTCCTGTTCATTGCTTGCATTCTTGATATTAAGCGCGGTTAATTCCTGTTCAAGCTTCTCTATTTTTCTCTCTTTTTCCAAATGGCTCTCTTGAAGTTCAGCTACTTTTTGAGCCAATGTTTTGCTTTTGCTCGAATAGATCACAACGATCAATACGATTATCAGCAAGACCACCAAAGCGATACTGACGATAAGTAAAAAAGTAGAATCATCTTGAAGCTTTTCAATCCAATTTTGCATCTTAGCCCCTTATAAGATCGTAATCTCTGGGATAGTCACATCTGATATTCTCAAGAGGCAGATCCCCCTTGCCGTATTTCATCCGCTTGAAAACAATAAGCACCGTATTGTCCAGGTCGTCATAGTAAGCCACGCGTGAAAGCTGTCCCTTGGCATCTATTTGTATCGTATATTCTTTGCCTTCATACTTCGCGATGAACACACTTTTTTTGTCTTTGTACGGCGTTGCCTTTTTTAAAATCTCCGCAAGGTCAAACCCTTTATTGATAAGATAATTTGAAACCTGTTCGAGGTCATGGTCTACGACTAAAACTTCAACGCCATCACTGCAGACCTCTTTTTTAGCGGGAGAGACATATTCCCATTTGAGCCGGTTCTTGTTTGAAAAATACACTTTTCCGCTATACGTGATCACTTTTTTCTTCGGATTGGTGATCGTTTGGACAAAATCCGCCTGAAAATTTTCAGGCACTTGTATTTGCGCAAACAACATAGAACCCGTCATACATATCAATAATAGTAATTTCATCTGTTTCCTTTTGTCAATCAAAATATACCCAAAATCGACTTGTTTTGGGCTAACGTATTGCAATTTTGTCATAAAATCGTGGAAGAAAAAGAGAAAAATACAGATGCCAAATCATCCTGAAAATAAGCAATTTCTCTAAGGTTTAACCGTCTTTACATTTTTTTTGGATAAAATTATTCGAATTTTACAACTAGGCATATGCAACCATGATAAAAACCGTACTTAAAATATTTGGCACACAAAATGAAAAGATCGTCAAAAACTATCTCAAAAAAGTAAAATCGATCAATGCGCTTGAAAGCAAATATGAAGCGCTCAGCGATGAAGCGCTGCAATCTGCTTTTACGGCACTCAGGCAAGAAGTACAAAACGGAAAAGCAAGTTTGAATGAGGTACTTTATGACTCTTTTGCCATTACCCGGGAGGCATCTAAGCGTGTTTTAGGGATGAGACATTTTGATGTCCAAATGGTCGGAGGCATGGTGCTGCATGATGGCAATATTGCCGAGATGAAAACCGGGGAAGGCAAAACCCTGGTTGCTACCCTTGCGGTCACACTCAATGCGATGAGCGGCAAAGGGGTGCATGTCGTCACAGTCAACGACTATCTTGCGCGAAGAGACTCCGAACAGATGGGGATACTTTATAGATTTTTAGGATATTCCGTGGGCTGCATTACCGCCGATGTATACAATGAACAAAGCAGAAAAGCACAGTACAATGCAGATATCGTTTACGGAACAAATAATGAATACGGCTTTGATTATCTGCGCGACAACATGAAAGTAAGACTGGAAGAAAAAGTACAAAGAGAACATCATTATGCTATCGTAGACGAAGTGGATTCCATCCTTATAGATGAAGCCCGTACACCGCTTATCATCTCAGGCCCCACACACAGAGACCAAAATCACTATGCTAGAGCAGATGCTATTGCCAGACAAATGATCAGGGGCGAAAAAAAAGAAACCAAACCCGGCGAACCCGAAGAGACAACGGGAGACTTTATCGTTGATGAAAAAAACAGAGTCATCATTATGACTGAACAGGGACTTGAAAAAGCGCAAGAGCTTTTTGAAGTAGAAAACCTCTACAGTTTAGAAAATGCAGCGCTTTCACACTATCTAGATCAAGCGCTCAAAGCACATTATATTTTTACAAAAGATGTTGATTATGTCGTGAAAAACAATGAAATTATTATCGTTGATGAATTCACGGGAAGACTCAGCGAAGGACGCAGATACAGCGAAGGATTGCATCAGGCACTCGAAGCCAAAGAAGGGGTGCAGATACAAGAAGAGTCTCAGACCCTAGCAGAAATCACCTATCAAAACTATTTTAGGCTCTACGAAAAACTTGCCGGCATGACCGGTACAGCTCAAACAGAGGCAACTGAGTTTGCCCAGATTTATAATCTTGATGTCATAAGCATCCCCACCAATGTGCCTATTGCCAGAATAGACAAAAATGACCTCATCTACAACTCAGAACGAGAAAAACTCGATGCAGCAGTCAAAAGAATTAAAGAAGTACATGCTAAAGGACAACCTATTTTAATAGGTACGGCATCGATTGAAAAATCAGAGATGATCCATGAAAGGCTCAAAAAAGAAAAAATCCCCCATAATGTACTCAACGCCAAAAACCATGAGCAAGAAGCACAAATCATTATGAATGCCGGACAAAAAGGCGCTGTAACGGTGGCTACAAATATGGCCGGCCGCGGGGTTGACATCAAAATAGACGACGAGGTAAGAAGTTTGGGCGGCCTGCTTATTCTTGGCACGGAACGTCATGAAAGCCGTCGTATAGACAATCAGCTTAGAGGCCGTTCCGGACGTCAGGGCGATCTTGGGGAGAGTCAATTTTTCCTTAGTCTTGATGACAATCTTTTACGTATTTTTGGCGGCGAAAAAATCAGAAATATTATGAATAGGCTGGGCGTAGAAGAAGGGGAATATATCGACTCAAAAATTGTGACAAAAAGTGTAGAAAAAGCGCAAAAAAAAGTGGAAAACATGCATTACGAATCAAGAAAACACATTCTTGAGTATGACGATGTCGCCAACCATCAAAGAAAAGCGATCTATACTTTCAGAAACCAGCTTTTGGATCCAAATTTTAATATTACTGCAAAAATTGCAGAAAATAGAGTCGAATTTGTTGATCACCTTTTGGCTGAATGTGAGATTTTTGAAGGAATGGCCAAAGAAGACTACAATCTGGAAAAACTTATTTTGCTTCTTAAAGAAGAGATACATATTGATATTCCGCCGGAAGTATTGCATGAAAAATCATCTCATGAGATTGCACAGATTATCTATGAAAAGATGACTGATCTTTATGAAACCAAAATGTCAAAAATTAATGCTCAACAAAGACAGGAAGTTGAACGCATCCTTTATCTTCAGGTGCTCGATCCTCAATGGAGAGACCATCTTTATGAAATGGATGTGCTTAAAACAGGTATAGGACTTAGAGGGTATAACCAAAAAGACCCGCTCACAGAGTATAAACAAGACAGTTTCAAACTCTTTACGGATCTAATACAACGCATCAAACATGAGGCTGTAAAAGTACTTCAACTGGTACAATTTGATTTCAAATCGTTCCAAGAAGAACAAGAGGCCATTGAGAACATCAAAGAAGAACTCGAAAATGAGATTGCCGATGCGGCCTTCAACCAATCTTATGAAGAAGGTATCATCACCGATGATTTGAGCCGCACACCGGTTTTGGAAACCAAAAAACCTAAAAGGAACGATCCCTGCCCTTGCGGCTCAGGAAAGAAATACAAAAACTGCTGCGGACAAAGCGGGCCCAAAAAAGGACTTTTAGCTTAATGGCCATTGCATCCAACAAGCTGTTTGTCCGTCGCATTATCAGACATTATCTTAAGTACGATAAGGAAAATCCTTTTATTTTTATCTCTGCCTTGCTTGCTTTTTTGGGTATTGCTGCTGGCGTCATGGTATTGATGATCGCTATGGGCATCATGAATGGCACACAAAAAGAGTTTACCAAACGTCTTTTTGTAATGAACTACCCTCTTACGATACTTCCGCTGGAAGAAAAAAGCGTAGACAATGCACTGATACAGGTGCTCAAGCAAAAATTTCCTCATCTTAAATTCAGTCCTTACTATACCACACAAGTTATCACAAAAAATGAAGGAGCTGTGCAAGGCAGCCTTCTTTACGGGGTAGACTTTCATCAAGAGAGTGGCCTTAATCCGATTTTTGCCCAAGCAAAAGGGGAAGGAAAAAGTCCATTCAGGGTGGTCTTAGGAGATGCACTTTCTTTTGAGATGAATGCACCCAAAGGTGAAAAAGTCACCCTCTATTTTTCAGAACAACAAGCCGCCGGTTTCGGCACAATGCCATTGCAGAAACGTTTTGAGGTGGATGGTGTTTTTGATTCCGGACTCAAAGCCTATGATAAAGCTATTATATACACGACTTTGGAAGCCTTTGAAACGCTGCTCGACAGAGAAAAGGGAATCTATGATGGGCTGCACCTCTTTACAGAAGAACCGCTCAACGAGATAGAAAGTATCAAAAAGGCTCTTCCTGACAATGTGATCATCGAAGGGTGGTGGGAGCAGAACGGTAATTTTTTTGCGGCCATGGCCATGGAGAAAAAAGCACTTTTTCTTGTTTTGCTTCTTATTATCCTTGTTGCTTCTTTAAATATCATTTCATCCCTTTTGATGACTGTCATGAGCCGACGCAGCGAAATTGCCTTAATGCGTACATTGGGCGCAACAAAACAGGAGATACGGTCTATCTTTTTTAGGCTGGGGGTTATTATCGGCAGTGCAGGCATTGTAGCCGGAACGCTTCTGGGCGGGTTTGGTATCTGGATCCTTACCACTTTTGATATTATTGCTATGCCGGAAGATGTTTACGGCACAAGCAGGCTTCCTGTAGATTTAACCCTTGCTGATTTTGGTTTGATCTTGCTGGGTACAACTATTATTATCCTGCTCTCTTCGCTTTATCCCGCAAAAAAAGCGTCACAAACAGATCCCCTGACGGTCTTAAGAAACGAATAGATCTATTCCTTCATCATTGACTCGGGTGTCTTGATCATACGCTTAAGGAATTGGATCGGCATCAGAAGGATATCTTCTGCTGCAGTGGTTCTGATTTTTGGCTCATCAAGGGTTCCTGTTACCTTTAATCCCACCGTCATACTTTTATCTTCTCCCATCATAATGTACCCCAATACAGGAATATTACCAAGAAATTTTCCCAATTCTCTAGCCGTTTGAATCGCGAGATCTATATGAATTGTTTTTTGCTTCATGTTTATCGTTCCTTTTCCGGCTATCGTTGCAGATTTGCCTTGAATAAAAACAGAATCAAACATAATGGTATCGCCCAAGATACGATACTCCATGATACCTTTCTTGATCGTAAAACCTTTTTTTGAAAATCCAGGATTATTTAGTGTTGCCAGTGCAGGAACAGTATTCAAAAAAGCCAGGATATGGCTATAAGCCTTAAAGTCACTCAAAACCCCTCCCTCTATAATCATCTGTCCCTTCATCTCCTTATCCAGATCTCCTGACTGTTTTAAGGAATATCTTCCTTCTTTTAAGCCATCAAAATGAATCAAAGGATGAAGTGCTGCATCTTTGATGCGCAAAGCCTGCAAAGTGATTTTTTTACCCTCTTTGTTAAACTTTATAATGTCGCCATCCGAACTTCCTGTTGCTTTAACCGTACCGTTTGGCATCACTTCAATATCATAAGTGTCTGTCACAAGCGTGTATTTGCCGTATCTAAAATTACTTTGCTTGCCCAGAATAACCAATTTTTTAATGGTTTCTTTTGTTTGCTGACGCCTTGCTTCTAAAAATTTTTTGAGGTCAATATTGAGATTTGAAAGATCAATGCGCGAGGTGTTGACATTCCAATGCAAACGTTTATCAAACGCATAAAAATCCATATTGTTTTTTTCTATCTTGCCGCTATAGGGCACCTTAATATGGCAGGCATTGTCTTTATCATAAAAAAAACATGCCTCCCTAAGCAGTTCACCCTTAAATTGATAATTTTCAAAATCACTGCTCCAGATGTCAAGTGTTCCACCATCTTCTACAATACTCTTGTTGATGAGAAAAGGTTTTATTTTTTTGAGATCTTTTAGGGTGATCAGCGTATCTTTTGCACGCTTTTGAAGCGTCATTCCCAGTTTTGGTACGGTGACTTTTAATTTGTCGCGATAATCAATTTCAAAGGGTAATTTTTGATCCTTTAGGAACAAAAAGGGCTCTTCTTCTTTGCCTATCTTCACTTGTTTTGCATCCAACAAAAGAGAGGCTGTTTTTTCTTTGAGTTTTATCTCTCCCTCCACTTCTCCTTCATACCATGCATCCTTGAGGTAAACCTTTTTTAAATTAACCACATTTTTCCCATAGTGCACTTTTCCCTTGATTACTGGCAATGCAAGGCCGGCAACTTCAACCACTCCTTTTTTCAATTCAGCATCAAAAATAAAATCTTTTTTCTTTTGCGTAAGATCTATCTTTGCTTTGAGCGTTGCTTTTGCATCTCCGCTTTTTTGAATTACTGGAACATGAAAACCGTATGCCTGGAGTATCTCTTGGACCACATTGTCAAACGGGGTATGCAAGCGAAGGTCCAAATAAAGCAGCTTTGATTTCTTTTGGGTCAAATGTGCGATATCTACCGTACTTCCCTCCAGGCTTCTTTGCTCATAAAAAGGTTCCTTGAAATCAAAATGCAATGCGCCTTTTTTATAGCTCAACAAAAAACCTTTGGCCACTGCGGGGGGGAGCCCCTGCTTGTAGTGAACTTTTGCATCATCAAACCACATTTCTCCCCGGAGTGCATCGAAGTCTATCTTCAGTGTGCCCCCATGGTTTATCTTGGCTTTTCCCTCTAGCGAAAGCAGTTGATACTCTTTTGCCTCTACCTTCTCAACTATCCAGCTTCTCACAGCTTCGCCAAGCGTCAAAGTATCAACAAATGTTTTGATATCCGTAAAAGGATCGCTCTTGATTGAAAAGCGCAGCTGATCTCGCTCCTTACTCGCATTAAATTCGCCCTTGATATGATATGCATCAAAATTTCCCTGGGTTTGCACTCTGTCTTTTTTAAAATCGTAAATGAGTTTTCCCGTGATGGAAGCATCATTTTTTTTAAGATAAAGTAAAGAAATATCTACGATAACCCGATACCCTCTTTTGTCTATATTTCCCACAATTTCATAATCATCGCTGGCAATATAAAGTGTATCATTGGCAAAAGCAATCTTCAGTGTATTGTTTTTAAAATGAACTTTTTCAAGCTCCAAATACTCAAAAAAGGCAAACAGGGATTTAATGTTGTCGAATGCTTTATCAATATTTTCCAAAGAAGGTTTTGCTTTGCTTATAGGGATGTCCAGCTCTTCAGCCTTAAACGTAAGTTTTTTATCGAGTTTGATGTATAATTTCTTTACCTTATATTCTCCAAAGGTCAGCTCATCAAATTGTATGCCTGATAGAAGCCAAAAAAAAAGGGCAAAGCCAATGACAATAAAAAAAATCAAACTGTTCCGTATGGCTAAATGGATAGCGCGGACAGAGTTTATAGCACTTCTTTTGATCATCTCTTTTGCCTTTTATACGACGCTGCCCATTCAAACCACACAAACACTTTTTGTGCCTCAAGGCTCCATAGACAATATTATAACACAGCTGACTAAAAAAGGATACGCTCTAACACCCATAGATAAGTATATTCTTGCGGCCTTAGGCAAACCGCAAAGCGGATGGATTTATGTAGGCAGCACCCGCCTTAACCGCATCGATTTTCTATACAAACTCACCAGTGCAAAAGCACGCATAGAAAAGATCACACTGATCCCCGGTGAGACCAGCGCCATTTTTTTTAATGGCCTAGCGGAGAAGCTGGACTTAAAAAAAGAGGAGCTCTTTAAGCACTATCACGCATTCTCGAGTTACCCGGAAGCCGGTATCTATGCAGATACCTATTATGTCCCTTTGGGTATAAAGGAAAAACAATTGATGGATTTTCTCATCAGAGAATCTGAGAAAAAATACAAAAATTTTTCAGAAAAAATTTACGGCAACTACGATAAAAAACGATGGAAAAGAATATTGATCATTGCTTCCATCATTCAAAAAGAAGCGGCAAACAATGAAGAGATGCCGCTTGTCTCATCAGTGATCCATAACCGGCTTCAAAAGGGGATGCGATTACAGATGGATGGTACACTCAATTACGGAGAATACTCTCATACCAAAGTCACACCCGAACGAATCCGTAACGATGAAACAACATTCAACACCTATAAGCACAAGGGCATACCCGATTCGCCTATCGGAGCAGTAAGCATAGACGCAATCAAAGCTGCGATAAAACCTGCCCGCACCAACTATCTTTACTTTATGAAAAACGCACAAGGCGTACATGATTTTACAGATACGTTTCAAGAGCACAGGAAAAATGTTGAGAATATAAAAAAATAGATCCGCAAAATCACTAAAGTAGATTTTTTAAATCACTCAGATCAAACAAAAGCAAACTTTCATCCCTGCACTGCAACAGTTCATTGGAAAAACCGTCTTTGGAAAATAAAGCATAGGTATTCACTTCAAGTCCAGAGCGTGCTGCTTTTGCTTTGAGTTTTGTCAGTTCACTTTTGCATACTTTTCTGTCTTTATATTTGCATTCCCCCAAGATAAGTTTATCGTCTCCGGTAACTGCCAAAATGTCAAATTCATCATCCCGGTTCCAATAGCTCCCGCTGCTTTTAAGCGGTGTGCTTTCTTCATAATGCTCTACCAGAAGTGCATCACAAAGCTGCTCGTAGACCAAAGAGCGCAAACGTTCATAGTGGTTTTGAAAATTTTCCATAAACCATTCACCTTTGCCACAGACAAGATCCTGTCTGTAGTATGCCACAAATCCAAACCAGAAGCGCATAAAAGGCTGCACAAACCGAAGCTTATCTTGTATGCGGTATGTCCTGAGTTCTTTTTTTAGTTTATGCTTGGGGTGGATACGCAGCGGTGTTTCCCTGGATATTTCAAGTCTAAGAATATTTAGATCTATCAATTCATCTATAATTTGTTCGCCCGCTGTCTCGCTCAGCCTGGCTTTTCTCAACACACTATAGAGCTTGCCATCTCCTCTGGCTACAGCCACCAAGATCTCTTTGTAGGGACTTTCCAGAAGATAACTCGGCCTCACCAGGGATTCAAAAACATGGAAATTTTGTACGAAATTGGATTCCACCATAGAAAAAATATCATCAAAATAATCCAAAGCAATACTCTCTTCCATGCCCCCTAAAATTGAAAAATATTCTAATGCCTGTTCTATGGAAAGATGATTGAAAAACTGATGAAATGTCTTAAATGAAGTTTTAATGAAATTCCTTTTTGATTTAGTTGGTTGGCTCAACACTGAAATAATTTTAACATACTTTTAGTTGAATTTCTATATGATTAATAATTAAACAATAAAAAGAATATTATGGAACAATTTTATACCAAATCCGAACAGATACAGAATATTATCAAAGGGCTTACTCTTACAAAGACGCTTTTTGTTTCTTCCATTATTATAGGGGAGGCACACACAGGAAAAAAAACATTGGTTCGCACTCTTTTTCCTGAAACAGTAGCCGTTTCCGGCAACAACCAAAAAGAAGTAGAGGCAGCACTCGAAGAGCACAATGAACTTATTATTACTGATTTTGAAAAACTAAACAATCAAAATGGACTTCAATTTGACAATAAACGTATCATTGCTATAGCCAACCATCCGGGAAACAGGGAAACCATTGATAAACTTTTTGCATTTATCTACACGCTGCCCCCCCTGAGAGACAGGATGGAAGATGCCCGTTATATGAGGTCGCATTTTTTTCAAGAGGCCTGTTCTGTACTGATGGCAGACGAACATTCTTTCTCTTTAGAGAACATCACCATGGATCTTACCCATAACAACCAAAGTCTTAAAAAATCCGTCTATGAGCAGGTCATATATCGCAACATGAAATCCAAAGAGATCGAAAAAGTTTTATACGCCTATCTTTTGGAACATTTGGACGGGAACAACGCCTACAAAGAATATCTTGCGCTCTATGAAAAACCTCTTATTGAAGCAGGGCTGCAAAAATTCGGATCACAGCTTCAGCTTTCACAAGTTTTGGGTATCAACAGAAATACTCTGAGGAAAAAAATATATGAATACCATATCAATTGATTTTAAGTCTTTTGTCGAATGGGACAACAGCCCTTTCATCCTTTTTAACCATCTTGGCAAAATACTTTATCTTAACAATGCGGCAGAGCTACTGTTTGGACATGTAACCCCCAAGGAAATTTACGATATCGCACTTTCCTACGCGCCCCAAAATTTTGGTTACAAAACTACGACTCTCTCATTAAACTATGATGCTTTTAGTTTTTACGCAATCACTGTGGGGTATGAGAATGAAGAACAAATCGCTATAAGACTCTACAACAAACCGCGCATTAAGCAAAACATCATACTTCAAAAAGAAAAACTAATTACCACGGACATCAATATTTTACTGGAAGCCAATATCGCTCTTTTTAAAATAAAAAATAAAAATCATCTTGAACTCTTCACTGACCAGGATATACCCGCTTTCAAAATAGACCAAAACAACTTTTCAAAACTTCTGAGAAAAGTACTGGACACCTTTAGGGTATCGGACTCTATTTTTATCGAGCTTAAACTTCTCATTGGTGAACATATCATCATAGCCGGCAAAAAAGAGTCTATCGTGCAGCTGAAAATAGAGGCAAACGAACGAGATCATGATGTCGATGAAGAGATAGCAGCCCTTACGAACAATACCCATATCGCATGCTCTCTCAAGAAACACAGCATCAGGCTTGATATACCATTAATTCATTAACACTTTTTTATATATAAACACTTCATTGTCTCTCTTTTTGATCAATACTTAACTAAATATTGATTAAAAATTAATCACTTATTGCGCAAAAATAACTTTTATCTGTGTTAGTATTGTATGGTAAATCAATTTAAAGGACGACACATGAAGTTCAAATTTTTATCTCTCTTTGCAGTACTTGTACCCATGGCTGCATTCGCGGAAGACAAACTAGATTCTGGAAACACAGCATGGATGATGATATCCACAGCGCTTGTTCTCCTTATGACGCCCGCCGGTTTAGCCCTGTTTTACAGCGGCATGACAAGGAGCAAAAACACGCTCAATACTTTTGCGATGGTTATGGGCGCCTTCGTTCTGGCGATGGTATTATGGATTTTTGCAGGATACTCTATCGCTTTTGGTGCTTCCCAAAATGCAACATTGCAAAATGCAGTCGGGGGACTGGGAAACATAATGCTTGACGGCATCAAATGGACAGATTTAAGCGGATCCTATCCTACTTATATATTTGTTGTTTTTCAAGGCACATTTGCAGCCATTGCTGTCGCCATTGCCTCAGGATCCGTCATTGGGCGCATGAAGTTCTCTTCATGGCTTATTTTTGTAGCGCTTTGGGGCCTTATAGTGTATGCCCCGATTGCACACATGGTTTGGGGCGGAAAAGGAGCATTGCTTTTTGATGCAGGCGCGCTTGATTTTGCAGGAGGTACCGTTGTGCACATGAATGGCGGTTTGGCCGGTTTAGTGCTTGCTGTTTTAGTCGGGAAACGAACAGGCTACCTCAAAACAGCAATGAAACCCTATAGTGTTTTGCTGGCCGCGGTCGGTGCAGCGCTGCTTTGGTTCGGCTGGTATGGATTTAATGGGGGTTCTGCATTTGGCGCCAATGCAATTGCGGGCTTGGCTGTACTCACTACAACTGCCGGGGCCGCCATTGGAGGCGCGGTATGGATGCTTCTTGAATGGATTATTTTCAAAAAACCAACGCTTCTTGGCATTGCTTCCGGTATTGTAGCAGGCCTGGTTGCAATTACCCCTGCGGCCGGGTTCGTAAGTGTCGGCGGGGCATTCATTATTGGGGCATTTGGTTCGATCATTGCGTTTCTTGGAGTCGTATGGCTCAAAAAAAAGTTTGGGTACGATGATAGCCTCGATGCTTTTGGTATCCACTTTTTGGCAGGCCTTTGGGGCGCTATAGCAACAGGTATCTTTGCGCTTGAAGACAAAAAACTTTTATGGGATGGGCCGCTCAAAGAAAGCGGCAACAGAATGGAACAGATTTTTGTACAATTTGAGTCGGTAGTGGCGGTGGGCCTCTTCACGCTTATCGGTACAGTCATCGTATATTTCATTGCTTCTGCTCTCACCGGAGGTGCACGCGTCGATACTCGAGTTGAGGAGATCGGACTGGATGAAACAATTCACGGTGAAAAAGCAATGAATTTATAATCATGCCATGAAGCAAGGCTTTTGCTCTGCTTTGTGATGCCGGCGGTAAATTAATTTCAGACGTGTTGGTTTGCGCAATCTGTTGCGTTTAAAATAATATTACATCAATAACCAAGGAGTTGTTTTATGAAAAAAATTGAAGCGATTATTAAACCCTTTAAACTAGAAGAGGTAAAGGATGCACTGGTAGCAGCAGGTATCGAAGGAATGACCGTCTCCGAAGTCAAAGGCTACGGAAGACAGCAGGGGCATTCGGAACTTTACAGGGGTGCGGAATATGTGGTGGAGTTTATCCCGAAGGTAAAAATAGAGATTGTGGTAAGCAACGAATATTATCTCAACAAGGCTCTGACTGCCATCAGAGAAAACGCCAAAACGGGAAAAATTGGAGATGGTAAAATCTTTGTAAGCGAAATTATCAAAACCATTCGCATCAGAACCGATGAAGAGGACGAAGAGGCACTTTGATGGTACCCATGGGCAAGAAACAATCTTGCCCGGATTATCGCTATAGGTTCTTGGCTGATCATAAATTAATCAATATTTATAATATTCCTGCTCCTGCGTATCTTAAGATGATTAAATATGAAGCAATATACTCTTTTCATATTTTTCTATACTTGCTACACTTTCAAGATATAAACAGAAGGTTTGCAGCATGGAAATACATTATGTCATAGATACTCTTTTTGCACTTTTTGCAATGACTCTCATTGTCTTTATGGTACCGGGCTTTGCAATGCTGGAAGCAGGATTGGTCAGGACAAAAAACGTAACAGCAGTACTCACCGTCAACGTGATGATCTATGCTGTTGCCTCTATGGCTTTTTTGCTCATAGGGTACGCTTATGCTTTTGGAGGATGGGGCCATCAAGACAGCATGAGCAAATGGGCATATTTTATGTTTCAGATGGCTTTTGTCGGAAAAACAATCAACATTATGAGCGGTGGCGTTAGTGAACGTTCACGCATCATGCCTTTAACACTCTTTACTCTTGTGATGGCAGCTTTTATTTATCCCACCATTGTAAACCTTGCATGGGGGGTCAATTTTCTCGACGGTACCATTCTTGATATTTCAAATATGTACGATCTGGCAGGCTCTACGGTGATTCATTCAACAGGAGGATGGGCACTTTTGGCGGCAATTTTGATTATGGGGGCCAGAAGGGGAAAATATAAAAATGGAAAAATCCAAGTTATTCCTGCTTCCAATATCCCGCTTGTAACGCTGGGCGGATTGCTTTTGTGGATAGGATGGTTTGGGTTTAATGGGGGAAGCGTGGGAGCTATTTCAAGCAAAGAGAATGCGGATGCCGTAGCACTCACTATCATGAATACCAATACCGCCGGACTTGCAGGCGCAATCATCTCATGGATACTGATGTATGTTCGTTATAAAAAATTCGATATCACCATGATCATCAATGGCGCCCTTGGAGGCCTTGTTGCGGTTACGGCAGGGCCAAATCTCTATGGAATTTATACCCCTATTCTCATCGGTGGTATCGGGGGCGCACTGGTGGTGTTTGCCGTACCCGTCTTTGACAGGCTGCATCTGGATGATCCCGTAGGTGCGCTTTCGGTTCATTTGATAAACGGTATTTGGGGTACGCTTGCTGTCGGTATCTTCACAGACAAATCGCTTTTGGCACAAATAAAAGGAATTTTTGTCGTAGGTTTGTTTGTTTTTGTGGTATCATTTATCACTATTTATGTCATCAATAAAATAATCAGACTTCGTGCAGACGATGAAGAGCAGCTAGAAGGTCTCGATGACAGTCAATGTGGAATGGATGCATATCCGGAATTTAAACGCAGTATTTGAAAGGTAAATTATGAAAAAAATTGAAGCGATTATTAAACCCTTTAAACTAGAAGACGTCAAGGATGCACTGGTAGCAGCAGGTATCGAAGGAATGACTGTCTCGGAAGTTAAAGGATACGGAAGACAGCAGGGGCATTCGGAACTTTATAGAGGTGCTGAATATGTGGTGGAGTTTATCCCGAAGGTAAAAATAGAGATTGTGGTAAGCAACGACCACTACCTCAATCTAGCGCTCACCGCCATCAAAGAAAATGCCAAAACGGGAAAAATAGGCGATGGCAAGATCTTTGTCAGCGACATTACGAAAGTTATCCGCATCAGAACCGATGAAGAGGACGAAGAAGCGCTTTAAGTTTTTTCCTCTTCTTTCCTTTTTTTATTTTAGGGTAATTGGCCCTGGATCGGTTTCACTTTTTGAGCAATAAATTCCGCAAATTTATCACTGTCATTCATACATACTGCAACGATATAATCCTCATATTTGATTTTTTCGGCAATCTTGCGGTTTTCGATATCAAGCTCAAAAACAGTCTCGGAATTGTCTATCGTAAATGCCAGAGGATAAATCACTACTTTTTTATTGGTTGGATTGCGCAAGGTATCGACCAGACTGGGCTCCAGCCAAGCCGAAGGACCCACCTTTGACTGGTAAACCAATTTAATCTCATGAAATTCAATCCCCTTCGTTTTAAGATAAATCTTGATCGCACTCACATTGGCTTCTACTTGTCTTTGATAAGGATCGCCTGCTTCAATAATGCTCACAGGTAATCCGTGTGCAGAAAGAAGCAAATCATACGCTTTGCTCTCTTTGCCTTTCATGGCTTCAATAATTTTTTCACAACCGGCTTCTATGTAAGCATAATCATCATAATAAGGTTCCATAAGCGTCAATTTTGGTGCATAGCCTATCGCTTTGCATCTGTCTTGTATGTCTTCATAAGAAGAAAGGGTGGTGGTGGTAGAATATTGCGGATAAAGTGGAAATAAAATAAGCTCTTCGATACCCTCGTGCTTGCATTTCTCAAGTGGCTCTGTCGCAAATGGCGGCACATAGCGCATTGCAGGATAAATCGGCATATCCAGTTTTGACCGTAATTTTTCGATTAACTTCATTGTTAACCCAAGCAAAGGAGACTTTCCCCCCAACGCTTTATAATTTTCTTCAGCCTCGTGCAGCCTTTTCTTAACAATAATCGTTCTAATAAGTTTGCGCACCAAAGGGTTTGTAGGTAAAATATTTTTATCCGAAAACATATTTTGCAAAAAAAGCTTCACTTCAGGTATGTTGTTTGGACCTCCCATATTAAGAAGAAAGAGTGCTTGTTTCATCTAGCTGTCCTTATAAAATCTATTGGTATAATATCACATTAAAGTAAAAGGGTTTATTATGATTATTATTCCGGCTCGTATTGGATCCAGCCGTTTTCCAAACAAAGTATTGGCAGATATTGGCGGCATTCCCATGGTAGTACGCACGGCAATGGCTGTCGATGATATAGATAGCGTAATGATTGCTACTGATTCGCAGGAGGTTATCAGTATTGCAAAAAAACACGGCATTGATGCAGTGATGACCTCCGAGCACCACCAAAGCGGTACGGATCGGATCTATGAAGCTGTGCAAAAACTTGATCTGCCTGACAATGAAATTATCATCAACGTGCAAGGAGATGAACCTTTTATAGAAACAAATGTAGTAGAAGCAATCCATCATTTGACAAAAAAGAATAAAGATGAAAAAAAGATCCTGATGAACTCATGCTATAAATGCATTTCAAATCCTCAGGCCGATGATCCCAATATTGTCAAGGTAGTTACCGATAGAGACGATATTGCCCTTTATTTCTCAAGGGCCAAAATACCCTACCCCAGAGACCATCATTTTGATCACTACAAAGGGCATCTTGGCATCTATGGTTTTACAGTCAAATCACTAGAGATATTTTGTTCGCTCTCTCCTGCTCCTCTTGAAAATATAGAAAAACTGGAACAGCTTCGCGCACTTTATCACGGCTATGAAATAGCCATGACAGAAGTACAAACCGAAAGTTTTGGCATAGACACACCGGAAGATCTGGAAAGAGCTATCAAACACCATAGGCTTTGATGCCCCGCTCTCCAATGGGAACGGATTGTTTCGGCACGCCATCATAAAATAATTTTATAGCCTCCGAAAATAATTCCAATGGATTTTTAGCGGCCCTTGACTGCTTTTCCAAGATCCCACATAGGCATAAAAATCCCTAGCGCCATAAGCAATACCAATCCCGCGATAAAGAAGAGCATAATCGGCTCAATATAGGTCGCAAGGTTATCAATCAATTCTTGAAATTGCATGTCGTAATATTGTGTTACTTTTTCTAACATGGCGTCAAGCTGACCTCCTGCTTCTCCTGCCCTAATCATCTGCAGCAACATATTTTCATAAAGGCCTGTTATTTCAAATGCTTCTGCAAGATTCATACCCCGGCCTATATTTGCATTGACGGTAAGCAATTGCTCCTTGATTGCCAAATTATCAACCATACCCACTGCCGTGCTGAGTGCTTCAGAAACAGGGATACCTGCTTTTACCAATTCACTAAATACAAGATTATATTTATGCATCGTGGAAAGAAAAATAGCTTTATTAATCAGATAGAAACGGGGGTGAATCATGATTTTGTCCACCCGATATTTAAAATCCTCGTTATTGGTATAAAAATATTTTATAGCAACAAACATTACAATAAGCCCCACAAGCATATACAGCCCATAATGGCTAAAAGCATGCTCCAACATTAAAAGAATTTGCGTTGGCACGGGTAATTCTGCTTTAAATTTTGCAAATATATCTTTAAACTTTGGTACAACCACCATAATAAGTACAGTAAATGCAATAGCCATTGCCGCCAAAGTAATCAAAGGAGTTCTGATGGCTTTTTTAAATTTGGCTGTATTGTTTCGTATGTTTTCTAAAATATTGGCGAGTTTATGATAAGACTCCGAAACATTTCCTGTTCTTTCTCCAAGCTTTGTCATAGCAAGTGCAACATGGCCAAACTCATTTCGATAAGGCTCCATCGCATCTGACATACTGTTTCCGGCATTGATATCATTGTGAATATTTGCATAAATCTCTTTAAGCTGCATATTTTGCGTATTCTCTGCAACATCCTGCAGAGTATCAGTGATTGCGATACCCGCATTGGTCATAACCGCTATTTGTCTTATCGTTGAAATTTTGTCATTGATCGGAATTTTAGTTTTGAATGATTTTTTAAGCCCTTGAAAAAAATTACTAAAAGTCTCTCCTGCCGGAGCAGAAGTCTCTTCAGATTTTATTACCAAAGTATATGGAAATTTTTGTTTAGCCAATTTGATTGCCAACATCTTATCTTTTGCCTTGATCAACTCTCGACGTTTTTTTCCTTTATCCATTATGGTTACATTAAAATATTTCATTACAATTTCGCTACCCTATAAATTTCTTCTACAGTTGTCTTGCCCTCTAAGGCTTTGCGTATCCCATCTTCAAACATCGTAATAAATCCCTCTTTCATGGCTTGTCTTACCATCTCCTCTTTTGGGGCTGCCGCTGCAATCATTCTAGAAAACGTTTCGCTGATAGTTAACACTTCTGAAATCATTTCACGTCCCGCATAACCGCTGTGTCCGCACTCTTTGCATCCCGCACCTTTATAAAAAACAGGATTTGGAGGAAGATACTCTTGAATATTCCTCAAAAGAGCCTCAGGAAGCACTGTCTCTTCTTTGCAGTATTTGCATATTTTTCTTACAAGCCTTTGTGCTTGTATAGCTACCAGCGCTCCGCTTACCAGATAGGATTCTATACCCATATCCAAGATTCTTATCACAGCAGACAGAGCATCGTTTGTGTGCAAAGTAGAAAGGACCAGATGGCCCGTCAAAGCTGCTTGTATAGCAATACGCAGCGTTTCCTGATCGCGAATTTCCCCTATCATGATCTTGTCAGGATCTTGTCTAAGAATAGACCTTAAAATGTTGGCAAAAGTAAGCCCAATTGCAGGATGCACCTGAACCTGCTGAAGCCCGCCCATTTGGTATTCCACCGGATCTTCAACGGTAATGATCTTATCTTTGATATCTTTGATGGCATTGAGTGCACCATAAAGGGTTGTGGTTTTACCAGAACCCGTTGGTCCCGTTACCAATATAATTCCGTAAGGAACCTTGATTGATTCAGAAAATCTATCATAACAGAATTTACTCATTCCCGCCTCTTCCAGGCGTATCATGGCTTTTGATTTATCCAAAATTCTCAAAACGATCGATTCGCCATAAATAGTAGGCAAACTAGATACCCTGAAATCAAAATCTTTTTTAGCAATATTTGCTGAAAATCTACCATCTTGAGGTTTTCTTTTTTCCGCAATATCTAAATTTGAAAGTAATTTCATGCGTGAAGCAAGTGGATTAAAAATATCTTTATCGAACGTAAAACTTTGACGCAGCAGCCCATCTACACGCTCTCTAATGATGCAGTTTTTCTCACTTGCTTCAATATGAATGTCGCTTGCACCAATATATATTGCTGATTTAAGAATAATATCAATCAATTTTAAAACAGCGGGGGATTCATCCTCTTCATTTGCAACCCCTTCTTGATTTAAGTCTTTGCGGATATCGGCGACCAAGCCCTTAATGCTCTCATTGATCTCCAGGCGCTGCAAGTGTTTTTGTATCTGTTGGGGCTTGGCAATAGCGATACGTATGGGCTTTTTTGGAAAAAGACGCTGAATTGCATCTTGTGCTGCCATATCCAAAGGATCGTCAAATACAACCAACACATTCAATTCGCTTTCTTCTACGGGGATTGCATGAAATTTAAGCAGCTGCTTATAGGGTATTTTTGAGAATAGCTGCATATCTATTTCAATTTCATCCAAATCCATATATTCAACACGCAAAACGTTTGCAACTTCTTCAATAATGGGATCAATATCAATACCGTCTATCATCTCCAAATGGGACAACGCAATAGCGCCTTGTCTTATTTTTTTAACCAAAAATGTCTCTACACTCTGCAAATCAATCATTTTTTCATTAATAAGATTGGCGATAGAAATTTTTTTAGGAGGCCTGCTTTTTACCAATTCAGATATAGCATCTTTTGTAATCACGTTTTCAGCAAGCATCATTTCAATGATTTTTACCATCTGGCACCTCCTTTGTATACGAACAATCTAATTATAATATAGTAAAACATTAAAAATGATTTTTTATTCTATAAAGAACCATTTTTAATTTGTTCCAGTAGTTTTTTGCCCTGTTTTGAGTCTGTCCTTTGTACATAAGCCGTTAAAATACGTATTGCTTCATTTTTCCGACCGAGCTTTAGTTTGGATTTGACAAATATTATCCAAGATTCTTCAATGTTTTGATTCACTTTATTGGTTTGTAATGCCCAATATTCTGCTTTTTGATATTTCCCCTGATCGAAATAACTTTTTGCTAAAAAAAGCGCATCTTCCACATCGCGAGATTCATAAAAACGTTTTTCAACCTCTTGATATGCAGTGATACTTGTTGTTTCGATGATATTTAAATGTACTTTTTGCTTCTGTATTTCCTTTTTGGGAGCAGGTTGACTTGTTTGTGCCTGAATGGGCACCACTTCTTCTTCAAGGACAGATACTTCCTGAGCGCTATCATAAGGACCCGCCTCAGGCTCTGTTTCAAGCAGAGACGCCTCTTCTTTTTTTTCTTTGGGTGGATAAACCTCCAGCATGGTTAGCGGTCCATTGAGCAAGACAACACTCTGATTGTGTTCATTTTTAGCTACAGGTTGAACCTGGGCTTGAATTTCGGTTTTTGTTTTTGTCATTTCTTTTAAAGAACGAAAAAAACTATCTTTATAATAAGGCAACGATACCGGCACAAGCACCGCAAAAAACAATGAAACAAAGATAAAAATATACCATGGCTTCATTTTTTTTCTTTTATATTTTTTCCACTCTTCTTCCAAAGGTTTAATATCATACATGAATATATCCTAGCTTTAACGCTGCCATTTCGATAATACGTTTTGGTATTTGTCCATAATTGATTTTAATCGGCTCATTTTTATCATAATATTCACAAATTTCAAAAATGGTAAAAAGCAACTTATTGCATTCTCTGTAATTCCCTTTTGTAAAAGTATGAATTAATTTCATATCCTTTTCTTTAATACTGTTTGCAATCTCAAAAAGATTTTTTTTAAGCAATTTTTTGTGTATATAGGCAGTCTGGTCTTCTTTGGTTGCATTTTTTAATTCAATGACTTCCCAAATACGAGATTGAAAATGCTCCTTGGCGATAAGGTCTTCATCCTCCGTCTTATGCAGAGAAACAACAAACTTTACGCTTCTGCTATCAGAGAGAAGCCTTATTTTTTCCATCATCTGAGGGCCATACATTTGAGCCTCATCAAGCAGGATAATAATTTCTCTTTTTCCCCTTAGCTCTTTACAAAAATTGACCAATGCGGAAAAATTGACTTCCGTATTACGTGGCAGATCTTGCGTGGTTAAGACTTTAAACAGTTTATGAAAAAACTCTTTTTCGGTTACCGAAGGAGTATCAAAATAATAAATCTCTTTTTGAAATTTTAATTTTGTAAAAATACGGTTAAGGAGTATGCTTTTGCCGGTTCCGGGCTTACCGAAAAGCAAAATCATTTTTAATGGCTTATCCAAACTGTGCTGCAGCCGCTTATATGCCGCCCCTGCGGAATCAAGCTCTATGTAATCATCGATATCAACCGAATCGATGAATACATTTTTAGCAGCTTCGTATCTATTTTTCATTAACTTTTGAATAACCCAAATCTTTTAGTGACACGGATTTTGAGTTTTTAACAACATGCGGCGTAATGATTAGCACCAACTCTTCGATCGTGTTAATCTTTTTTTCATTTTTAAATGCATACTCCAACAGAGGCAAATCACCCAGTAGCGGCACTTTACTGATCTGAATACCGGATTTAGAGGAAATCAAACCTCCCAATATCGCATGCTCCCCATCTTTTACCTTGATAACTGAAGCAATCTGTCTTCTTATCAAATCAGGCGGTATTGTTCTGATGCCTGCATCACTTTGTATTGCCTCAACCGTATCGGAAATGGAAGGATTTATCTTCAATGTAATCATACCGCTTGAATCAATTTCAGGTGTAATATCAAGCAATATCCCAGCAAAAACAGAATCAACCAACTCACCTTCTGCTGCACTTGTGCCGCCTCCGCTTGTAGTTGTAGTTGCTGATTTTATTTTATAGAACAGCTCCTTTCCAACGCTAATCAATGCCGGCTGATTATTTAATGTCATCACTCTTGGGCTTGAGATAGACTTCACATCTCCTTGCGTCCCCAAAAATTTTACCACATCAGAAACTTCGGTTCTTCCTGTAATGTTTATAAGTTGGCCGTTGCGCGGCTTGGTATCCTCGGCGAACGTTGCATCTGTAATACCGTCTACATTGTCAAAAGTGAAGGAACTTATATTTTTTTGTGCCATCGCCAAAGAATTGATCGTTACGTTCTGCAATCCATAAAGTTGTGACCAGTCAACACCCGTCGTTTTACTATCATCAAAAGTTACCGTCAAAATGCGCACATCTATCAGTACCTGGGACTTGATCTGCTGAGAAAGCGTGTCTATATATTTTGCGACCCTATTGATCTGCTGATCAGTTCCGGTTACTGTGACCATCCCTGCTTCGGGATTGATGATTGGAGCCAAAGGATTATACTCCCATATTTGACCATCAGGGCCTGCCCACCCCTGACCGGTTTTGGCATAATGCGTGCTTCCGTCTCCTGCACCTATAAGAATACGCTGAATCTCTTTTTCGACTGTTTGCCAAAAAATAAATTCATCATTGCTTTCAATCGAGATGCCCGTTCTGCTTACCGCGCCCCCCTCCTGAGTGGTTCCGCCAGCTGAACCGGCTGCATTATTTGAGTTTGCGATGGTTACATGTGCATTGCTTTTCCCTGTTCTTTTTCCGGAAATATAATGAATACGAAATGTTCGCGTGATCAAGTAGGAAATCTCCAGTTTGTTTCCGCTTAATGTATAATGGAGGTCATTATCTTTGAGAATTGTATTTAAAAAACCTTTCAGGGTACTGTTTTTCAATTTCACATAATAAAGTTTCTTATTCAATCTCATCTTGGCCGCGTCATCTTTTACAATAACCGACAAACCGCATGTATCTGCAAGGTTTTCAATCACGTCACCTATACTTAATTTGCTATCGACAGTTACGCTAAACAATTTTGTAGAACATTCACTGGCGCTTAAAACACTAAATATTCCAAAAAACAGACCAAATGCAACAAAAAAATTTATCCCTTTCTTTTGTACTTTCTTCATCTTTTTACCTTCCTTCTACCATGATAAAATCATCTCTTTTCTTATGAAGAAACAATTTTTTGATCTGATTGGCATTCCTTAGCACAACACCTTTTTTGCCGACATATTTCAAGGTGTACCCCATCACATTGTCACCGACATTCATCCATCCCTCATTAATATATGCTTTACCGTTCATTATCCCGTGAAGAGACAACTTTGCTTCTTCTGCCTCTTGGGGGACAGCAAAAGTAGTCATATTGTTTTCATTGGTTAAGGCCACAAAAGGCTCTTTTGTTGTTTCCAGCGTTTCAAGTTTTACGCCTTCTCTTTTTTCGTGAATCTTAACAACCATCTCTTCAATCTGTTTAACAGAAAGATCAGCATAAGTACAAACTATGATACCCAAGAATATAAAAATTAGCTTTTTCATCAATGATTAACCCCCCACACTGAAATATTAATGTCGGCATTTACCTTTGAAGAATTGGCATCTAAAAAAAGATTGGTGCCATAGATGTCCGTTACTAAAACATTTTGTTCGATTTCATTCATAAACTTTACTATGTCTTTATATTCGCCCTTGCATCCCACACCCACTTCCAAAACATATCCGAAGCTTCCATTGTTATCTACATAACGGTTTGTAATATATTTGATATCTACATTTTGCACTTCTGCTTTATCCGTAATCGAATTTAAGAACTTGGACCAGCTTTTTTGATTAAACAACATATCTGAAAGCTTATCAAGATTGCTGTCAATAAATTTTATTTTATAATTTAAATCAGCAATATTTTGTTTTTTTTGAACAATATCGCTGTCGTATTTTTTGACATAATAATTTCTATCTCCCCCTACGGTAATCGAATCAAGATAGGTAGTATTATCTATAATACTTTTTTGTATGCTTTTTTTGTCGGCATCGCTTTTTTGGTACATTTTTTCTGTATAAGGCAACAAATAAGCATAGGCCAGATAACTGATAATCCCAGCCATCCCTAAAATAATCAACCATTTTTCACTCTCTTTTTTGGGAGCAAAATACTCATCCATAGCTTCGAGCCTATCTTCTATATATTTCATCTTAAGTCAACCTTTAACAAACCCTTATAGTGATTACTCTTCGGATCTTTTTGAATTAATTCAATATCAATTTGATTTATTTCATCAAAATGGCTCTCTGAAATATACTGAATCAGTTCAGTGAGCTTTCTGTCTTCAGAGCTCACCAAAGAGAGCCAGACTGTATTTTCTTTGCTTTGTAGTTTATCAATATAAACATCAAATTGATTTAACTCTTCAGCAATAACATGAAATATCTCAGATTTTAAATGATAATTTACTTTTTTATTATAAATTGAAGTGAGTGTAGTGGTTTTTGCATAATATTTTTCATCCAAACCGGCAATATGCTGGTCTAACGCTGATATTTCTTTTTTCTTTTCTCCAAGTATCTGCTTATATTTATTGGATTCCGCAGTTAATTTGTTATTTTCAATGGTAAGTGCATAAATTTTAGCATCATTCACATAGGAACCCACAAGATAAACCAAAGGATAAGCTAAGCCCAATGAAATGGCTGCGGCCGCTGCGATAATGAATTGTCCACTTGCTCGATTGATAAATGCCGGAGGACGAAGAAACATGGTTAAGTTTACAACAGATTCTTCATCTTCAATATAATCAAAAGAATTAAGCAGCAGCAAATACTGCAATTGATCGGTGTACCATTCGTCATGATTGATTTTATAGTTAAAATTTAATTCCAAAGAGGGTAAACCCAAATAGTTTTGGCTGTATTCATCCAGCCCTATAATGGGTCCATTCTCACTGCCGATATACATTTGGTCTACGCCGTCCAATCCAAAGGCTCTTTTGGCATAAATAAGTATGTCATTAATGTGGATAAATATTTCACCAAATATTTTCATCAAAGTTTTTTGATATTCCGTATTGGTTGTTTTGAGCCCCTCGAGCTCCAAAACTGAATAAAATACTTTTTCATCTGCTTTTTCGCCAACAATTTCACAATATTTTTCATAAATTTGTTCGAGGGAAAATTCTATAGATTTAGAATAAAGATATTGTCCATTTTTGTAAAGTGCTACGAAGGCATCATTGTGGGTAAAATAGATAAAAGAATGGGTGCCGTTTGCCTGTAAAATCTCTTTTTTATACAACGCTTTATATAAAAGAGGGGCAGGGACCACAAGATCAATATATTTGGTTTGCTGCTTAACAGGAAGGTAGAGATGCTCCAAGACCTCGGGTTCGGCAACAAAGATATGAAATATCCGCTCCTCTCCGGCATCCTCTGCTTCAAAAAAACTTACAATATACCTATTGGCTTGATCTAAACCCAACTCTTCATAGGCTTTTATATCAAGTATGTCAGCGATATCTTCCTGAGGAATACTGCGACTTAAACGTACCGTTGTGTTAATAACATCTTTGTTGCTCAAATAAGAGGCAATAAAATTTGAGGTGTTATATGTCAGTTTACTTAAGGGCTGAAACTTGTCGCTTTTGAACAGGTAAGCCTTGCTTGTGTAAGCATTCAGTGTAACAATATTTTTAATATCTGATTTTGATGAACTTCTTTTTAAAAACATCCTAAACTTCCTTCCTTATTGACCAATTATATATGTTATAATATTAAAACTGTCTTACAAAAATAAAGGATTTATTAAAAAATCATTCTTATTTTTTAATTTTTTATAACGCAAATAATAAATTTATATAATATATCCAAACTCTTCGAGTCCCTCTTTATTTTTGCTCCATCCCTTTTTAACTGCAACATGCAAATCCAAAAAGATCTTTTTGCCAGAAAAAAGCTCCATCTGTTCACGCGCTGATTTGCCTACACGCTTAATACCTACCCCTTTTTGACCGACGATCATACCTTTTTGTGCCTCTTTTTCTACTATAATGGTAGCAAAAACCCTATCCATTTCATCGCTCTCTTCGATGCGCTCAATGGTCACATCACTCTCATAAGGTATCTCATCGCTAAGATTCTCAAAGATGGATTCACGAATAAGCTCCTTATATATATCACGTATATTATCTGTTGTAAGTATTTCGGTGTCATACAAAAAAGGAGAATAAGGCAAATGCTTAGCTATTTCATCAAGCAATTGTTTTTTTCCGACTTTTTTATTGACAGAAAAAGGGATAATGGCCTCAAAACGGTCTTGATATTTTTGATATTCTCCAAGTTTTTTGAGAATATCCTCTTGTTTTACATGATCAATCTTGGTCAATACCACGATATGTTTTGTCCCCTTTGCCTGCACAAGGGCTAAAAACTTTTCATACTCTGTCAACTTATCTGTAACCGGGGCCAAAAAAACAATAAGATCACTATCCCCCATTGCCTTGAGTGCCTCATCTAGCATAAATTGATTGAGCAGCCTCTCTTTTTGATGAATACCCGGAGTGTCTACAAAAATGATTTGTGTATTTTCATGCATTACAATAATATTCATTCGTTTTCGCGTAGCCTGCGCTTTTTTGGAAACCATTGCAAGTTTTTCACCCACCACATAATTTAGCAAAGTGCTTTTCCCTGCATTGGGACGCCCCACTACTGCCACAAATCCCGCTTTCGTACCTACGCTCTCATCATACATCAACTATCCTCTTTTTATAATATATATCTTGTGGCATCTACATCTTCAACCACTTTGCCTATCTTTTCTGTTACAAGTGCCTTATCTACTGCAATTCGCTCTCCGGCATGTTCATCGGCGCTAAAACTTATTTCTTCAAGAATTTTTTCCATCACAGTGTGGAGCCTTCTGGCTCCAATATCTTCTGTTTTCTCATTGGCAATCAAAGCATAATGGGCAATAGCGCGCAATGCCTCTTCCTCAAAATACAAATCAACATTTTCCACTCCCAACAATGCTTCATATTGCTTTACAAGCGAATTTTTAGGCTCGGTTAAGATGCGATAAAGCGTCTCTTCATCCAAACTATGAAGCTCTACGCGCAAAGGAAAACGCCCTTGAAGCTCAGGAATCAAATCACTGGGTTTGGAAAGATGAAATGCGCCTGCTGCAATAAACAAAATATGATCTGTTTTTACCATACCCACTTTTGTATGCACCGAAGATCCCTCAACGATAGGCAACAAATCTCTTTGCACCCCTTCTTTGCTTGGGTCCTGTCTACTTTGTGACCCGGAAGAAACAGCTATCTTGTCTATTTCATCAAGGAAGACAATTCCCCCTTTTTCTACTTTTTCAAGCGCTATAGCCTTAAGCTGTTCCTCATCCAAAAGCGCTTCACTTGCTTCGGTTTCAAGTATCCTTTTTGCCTCCCGCACTGTGACTTCTTTTTCAGAACCTTTTTTTCCATAGCCGCCCAGCACCTTAACGATAGACTCTTGAACCTGAATCATCTGCGGAGGAAGGCCTTCTTCGGAAAAGCTAGGATTTTTCGGTATCTCTACTTTTATTTTTAGATGATCGAGTTCCCCTTTGGCAAATTTTTCTTGCATTCTCAAAAAAGAGGCATCATATTCTTGTTTTTTTTGTTCACTGGCTCCAGCAGGGAGCGGAGGCAAAAGCTTTTCTATGATTTTGTTTTCAATATAATTTTCTATCTTTTCTTTATTTTTCTCGTTTTCGCTCTCACGCACAATACCCATAGACACAGAAACCAAATCACGTATCATTGACTCCACGTCACGTCCTACAAATCCGACTTCTGTATATTTGCTTGCTTCTACTTTGATAAAAGGCAAATTCATCATTTTTGCCAGCCTTCTTGCTATTTCTGTTTTTCCCACGCCGGTGCTGCCTATCATCAAGATGTTTTTGGGCACTACGTCATGCTGCATCTGAGGATTAAGCTGCATTCTTCTATAGCGGTTTCTTAGTGCTACAGCGATAGTTTTTTTAGCGTCGTTTTGCCCTATGACATATTTATCAAGATAAGCAACGATCTCTTTAGGTGTCAAATTCTCCAAAAATATTCCTTTCCATTATTTCTTCTAAATTTTCACTCTTGCGGTGAAATATACAACGTAAAAAGATTTACCTGCTGTAAAAATCACAACTCTAGAATTTTAATATTTTTATTGGTATAGATGCAAAGTTCGCCTGCGACTTCAAGTGATTCCTGCACCAATGTCTTTGGATCAAGATTGGCATGTTTTTCCAATGCTCTTGCTGCTGAGATAGCATAGTTCCCGCCGCTTCCTATCGCAGCAATCTTTCCGTCTTGCGGCTCGACTACATCCCCCGTTCCACTCAGTATAAAAATATGCTCTTTGTTAAGCACAATCATCATCGCCTCAAGCTGACGCAAATGTTTGTCTTTTCTCCACATTTTAGAAAAAGCAATGACGGATTTAAAAAGATCACCTTTTTTTTCTGAGAGTATGGTTTCAAACATGTCAAAAAGATTAAAAGCGTCTGCGGTACTTCCCGCAAATCCTGCCAAGATTTTACCCTCATGCAGTGTGCGAATTTTTGTAGCATTGCTTTTAAGCACAGTGCTGCCAAACGTCACCTGCCCATCTCCGCCAATGACTGCTTTGCCTTCGCCCCGATAACCGAGTATCGTCGTTGCTTCAAACATTATACGCCTACCACTTCTATCCTGAGTGTTGCATGAATACCATGCCCCAGTTTTGCATCTACTTCATGAATGCCTGTGGATTTGATAGCTTTTTTAAGGCCGATATGTTTTTTATCAAGTGTGATATCAAATTGCTCTTCAATAGCTTGTGAAATATCACCATTGCCAACTGAACCCTGGATGCCCACCGGAGCTAAAGGTTTTTCTATTTTGATTGTTCCGGCTTCAAGTGTAATTTTTTCAGCCTGGAGCCTGGCTAGCTCATCTCTGAGTTCACGCGCTGCATTTTCTTGTTCTGTCTTCCAGTTTTCCATGACTTGGGGTGTCGCTAATTTTGCCAGGCCTTTTCCGATAAGAAAATTTTGTCCATATCCGTCTTTTACTTCTTTGATCTCGCCTGCTTTGCCGAGCGATTTTACATCTTTTATGAGCAATACTTTCATACTATTTCCTTTAACACATAGAATAGCTGATATTCTATCGAATTTTTACTAGGGATTAGATGAGAATTTTTTCTCACCCCTTTTGTAAAAATGCCTCTAAAGTTTTTATGCTACAATCGGTAAAAAATTAGAACGGACAAATTACCATGTTTCAAACTTTCGCTATCAATGATTTAGAAACATTCCCTCAACAGCTTGAGGCGATGCTCAACAGACACAGAGAGACTATAGACAACATCACAAAAAGCAATGAGAACAGTTATGAAAAAGTTATCAAGCCATTGCAGGATTTGGATGAAGAACGGGAGCTTTTTTTTACGCCTCTGGCGCATCTTAATTCCGTGATGAACTCACCGCAAACACAAAAAGCGTACGAAGAGTGTATCCCCTTGCTTTCAAAGTTTTCTTCTCAAATGGCACAAAATGTTGCACTGTTTGAAAAAATAAAACAAATCCAAACAAACGACGAAGAAGCCCAAAGGGTGCTAGAACATGAAATAAGAGATTTTGTTCTCTCAGGCATTCATCTTCCCAAAGAAAAAAAGAAAAGAATGGAAGAGATTGTTTTGCAGCTAAGCGAACTTGGCAACCGGTTTTCGCAAAACCTTTTAAATGCAACCAAAGCCTACGAGCTTATCATAGAGGACGAAAAAGATATAAAAGGACTGCCGCAAAGCGATATCGATGCGGCCGCAGAAGAGATCAAAGGGAAAAAAGTATATAAATTTTCACTTCAAATCCCCAGCTATCTTGCCTATATGACATACGGGCCAAACCGTGAATACAGAGAGAAGCTTTACAAGGCATATAACACTCGTGCTCCCGAAAATGCAGAGGTGATCAACCAGATTTTAAAGCTCAAAAACGAAAAAGCGCAACTGCTTGGCTTTGATAATTACGCCCAATACGCTCTTGAAGAAAGAGATGCCCCCACACAAGAAGATGTGGTAGCCTTTCTGGAGGCATTGGCCATGCAGTCGCTTCCTCAGGCAAAAAAAGAGCTTGATGAACTATCTGTTTTTGCCAAAAAACTCGATAAAATCGAAACACTTGAGAGCTATGATGTAGGCTATTACAGCGAAAAACTCAAAAAAGAAAAATTCGATTTTGACGATACTATGACCAAACCTTATTTCGAACAAAACAATGTGCTAAAAGGACTTCTTGAGATTGTTGCAGAACTATTTGATGTAACATTTAAGCAGCTGGATGTACCCACATGGCATCCGTGCGTAAAAAGTTTTGACATCTATGAAAACAATATGCTTGCAGGACGCATCTACTTTGATCTTGAGGCGCGCAAAGAAAAGCAAGGCGGCGCATGGATGAATGACTGGGAGACGCACTATGTTGACGCGCAGGGGAAAAAACATCTTCCTTCTGCTTTTATCGTTTGTAATTTTTCTCCTTCTTTTAACGAAACACCTTCTTTGTTGCGGCATGATGATGTCGTCACCCTCTTTCATGAAATGGGTCACGCCATCCACCATCTTTTTGGCAAAAGCAAAGAACGTTCCGTTTCCGGTATCAATGCTGTTGCATGGGATGTAGTAGAATTTCCATCGCAGTTTTTAGAAAATTTTGCCTATGAGGGTGCCATACTTAAACGCTTTGCATACCATTACAAAAGCGGTGCACCCATTGATGATCTCCTCTTAAACAAAATCAAAGAAACCAAAAACTTCCAAGCCGCTTTGGGCATGCTTAGACAGATAGAATTTGCACTTTTTGATTTTAAGCTCCATCAAAAACTTCATCAAAAAGATGAAATACAAACCCTGCTTGACACGATAAGAAAAACGACTGCCCTGCTGAAACCACCAAGCTACAGCAAATTTCAACATGGTTTTTCGCATATCTTTGCAGGAGGATATGCTGCGGGGTACTACAGTTACAAATGGGCCGAAGTGCTCAGCGCAGATGCATTTTTTGAATGCCTCGATGAAGACGAAGGCTTCAATAAAATCCAAGCCAGAGGCTACAAAGAGCACATCTTGTCCAAAGGCGGTTCGCAAGAGATGAGCCGCCTTTATGAAGAGTGGCTAGGCAGAAAACCGGACATAAAAAGTCTTATACGCCTTTATGAGATAGAATCATAGAGGCTGCAGGACAAATATGATGAGAGGATTTGGTTTTGCGATTGAAGTGTTGCTTTTTGACCATGGGGTAGAGAGCGCCAAAATATGGTTTATATAAAGATATGATTTTGAAAGTTTTAAAAAGGAGTATTATGTTTTTTATCTTCTTGTAGGACTGCTTACATGTTTCTCGAGGCGGTTCCCCACCTTCTTCAAAGAGACAAACCTATCAGCTTTCAGCCTTCCCCGCCTGCCGGAAGAGATGGAAAAAATATTAAAATAAAAAACAAAACTATGCATAAACCTCTACAAATTCTATGAATCGCAGAAGTTTATAAAGATTTGACTTGATATCCTCCGCTCAAAGCTCAAAGCAACAAATTTAAGATTTCTTTGTTTTCTCAACCAAGGAAGAAATACGTTCAGGCTGCT
>JAUPLS010000046.1 GCA_030836805.1 Campylobacterota bacterium
CCGATACTTTTACCGGCTTTAATGTCTTGAGCAAATTGCTCTACATCTATTTCTATTTTCATTTCTGTGTCCTTGGGTATTTGTTATTTTACCCGATTGACACAGAATTATGAACGGTCCCGTACAATGACAGCGCTTGTTATCGTAACGACAGGAGTATATGATCCAAGTGGGGTATTTGCTGACCTTGTAGCCACGAAGCAAGGTGCTGCGCTTACTGCGGCAGCATATGGAACAGTTATTTCATGGTTCCCGGCTGTTTTATCATTTATTATCGTACTTTTTGCATTTAGTACAATGATCTCCTGGTCATATTACGGAGAACGTTCTTGGACCTATCTGTTTGGAGAAAAGTACACCTTGGGCTACAAACTTATCTTTATTGTTTTTATTATATTAGCCTCTATTACCAACGCTTCCACATTGCTTGAATTTTCAGATTTGCTTATGTTGGGTATGGCATTACCTAATTTAATTGGGCTATATATTTTGCAGGGGGATGTCAAAGCAAATTTAGATACTTATCTATCAAAATGGAAACGTGGAGATCTTGATAAAGAACTGCTGCATTAATAATCTTACTATTTCAGCAGTTTAAGAATTTTTAAAATCATTTGATAATTCAACGGTATGGCAGAGCTCTTTTCAGACTAGCTCTACACCTTTTTGTCCTTCTGCCAATAGGCCAATCACATAACCATCTGTATTTGCCAATACACTATCGACATCTTCATTCTCAACGACCCATATCATACCTACACCCATATTGAATGCTCTATACATCTCCGCTTCATCTATATACTTGCCCATGAAATCAAAAATAGGAAGTGTACGGATAGCATTTTTGTTAACGATCGCCTTTATGCCCTCTGGAAGTACTCTAGGAAGGTTTTCTACAATGCCTCCACCCGTGATGTGCGCTAAAGCCTTAATGTACTTTTTGTTGGCCTTAAACTCTTTGACATAAATACGTGTAGGCTCCAAAAGCGTTTCAACAAGTGGCCTGCCTTCAAACTCTGTGTTTAAATTCATACCTAATTTATCAAAAAAAAGTTTTCTAACAAGCGAATATCCATTGGAATGTACACCGGAACTTGGAAGTGCAATCAAAATTTGACCTTCCCTTACGTTGCTTACCGTATCCATCTCATCTCTTTCTGCGATACCGACTGCAAATCCTGCAAGATCAAAATCCTCTTCACTATACATTCCAGGCATTTCGGCCGTCTCACCACCCACAAGAGCGCACTCGGCTCTACGACATCCTTCTGCGATACCCGCAACTACATCTTTTGCGTTTTGCGGAATAAGTTTACCTGTAGCATAATAATCCAAGAAAAACATTGGGGTTCCCATATTGCAGATAAGATCATTGACACACATCGCTACAAGATCAATCCCCACGCTCCCAAGTCTTCCGCTTTCTATAGCAATCTTAAGTTTTGTTCCCACTCCATCCGTTGCAGAAAGAATCACCGGTTCTTTATAGCCTGAAGGAAGCGCATATGCTCCCGCAAAAGAACCGATACCTCCGATAACATTTTTATCAAAAGTTGATTTAACATCATTTTTAATGGCTTCTACAAATGCATTTCCCGCATCGATATCCACTCCTGCATCTTTGTATGAAATATTTGACATAATACTTTTCATCCTTTATATGAGTTTCTTTTTTATTTGTTTACTTGTGCTTTTTATAGAAAATTTATCTAAAGAAAATTATTTATTTTCTTCACATTTACAAGCAGGAAAAATTTTTTAAGTATTATTAGTCCAGGACAATATCCACTAAACCCTGCCGCCAGCAACATTACCATCATTGCAAACTGTATAAGAAGTGCTGTTTTTAGCATTCCTATCTCTGCCAACCCCATTACCAAACCAAGAATAACCGCCTGTATAATACGCTGTATTTTTTCAGCACATACTTCTTGCCTTCCTATAATTTTTATTATTATAGCAAGTTTTAGCTGTTTAACTTGCGCCCCAGCCTTTCTTCTACCGAATTTACTTTTTTATTTAAGCGCCCTATAGGACCATTGCAATAATCTATTTTAATCGTACTATAGATCCGCTCATAATCCATCTGCAATTCCCTATAGGCTTCTTTGATCACAGCAAACACTTCTTCTACCGAGTTTCCCTCTATAATCGTACCCATTGCTGTAAATTGATAGGGTAAACCACTTTTATCAATTATATCAAGCACTCTTGCGACAAAAGCGCTTTTACTTTGTGTTTGATCAATTGGAAACATCGCAAACTCTACCAATGCTGACATATTAATCCTTTATTATTTTATACATCAAAAAAGTTATAATACCCTATGAATAATAAATCCGATCCTCATCTTGTTATTGTAGGTGGCGGCGCAAGTGGTCTTATCGCATCAATTATGGCAGCCAAATCCGGACTGCGTATCACCCTGCTTGAACAAAATAGTCAAATCGGTAAAAAAATACGTATCAGCGGTAACGGCAAATGCAATATCACCAATAAAACTATCGTGCCTGAACGTTTTCATTCACACCATCAAAACTTTATTGAAGCAGTTTTGCAAGATTACGGATTTAATACTGTTAAAATGTTTTTTACTTCTATTGGGCTTGAACTGGTGGAAGGAAAAGAGGGGAAAATGTTTCCCATGTCTCTTCAGGCCAGTTCGGTAGCAGAATTGCTTGAATATGAAGCCAAAAAATTAGGAGTAAACCTTATATATAATTGCAGAGCGAATTCCATCTGTAAGAAAAATGATATCTTCATACTAGAAACAACGCAAGGGATACAGAAGTGTGAAAAATTACTACTTGCCTCCGGCTCTCCGGCTGCTCCTCAACTAGGAGGAAATGACAGTGGACTATATTTTGCCAAACAAATGGGGCACACAATCATCCCCAGCCTCCCTTCACTTGTACAACTCTGTTCAGAGGAAACCTGGGTAAAACATGTCGGCGGAGTCAAATGTGAAGGAGTAGCTAAACTTTATGCCAACGGAGAGTACATTACAGAAAAAAAAGGTGATCTGCTCTTTACTGCTTACGGTATCAGCGGTCTGGCCATACTTGATATCAGTCGGGAGGCTAGCCTGCATTTGGCCGATTATGCCTACTGTGAATTAAGTTTAGATCTTATGCCAAAACTTAACAAAGAAAAACTTACGGCCCTGCTTCTGGGGCGTATTCAAAAAGAGAGTTCAAAACCACTCAATTTATGGCTGCAGGGCATCTTGAACAAAAAACTCATCCCTATTATCCTGGAGCAATCCCAATGTAAAGCCAAAAGTGAAGGTGAACTTAACCGCAAGGAGATAGTAAAATTGGTTTTCGCACTCAAAAACCTTAAACTCTCTATCAATGGTACTAAAGGATTCAGTGGGGCAGAGGTTGCCATAGGGGGCGTTGATGCAACGCAAATTGATTCAAAAACAATGGAGTCAAAATTGGTGGAAAATCTCTATTTTGCTGGAGAAATAATTGATGTCGATGGAGACAGAGGCGGATTTAATTTTCATTTTGCTTGGGTAAGCGGAATGCGAGCAGGTCAAAGTATTGTAATCTAACGGCCACAGGATGACTCCCGTTGCCGAATATGAAGAACCAAAATATTACTGGGCGTTCTTTTTATCTCTTGCCATACGTCTTCTCACAGATGGATCAAGGTGTTTTTTACGGATACGGATACTCAAAGGAGTGACTTCAACAAGTTCATCATCTTCGATCCACTCCATTGCTGATTCAAGAGTGATAGGTCTTGGCGGGATCAATTTAATCGCATCATCAGCACCGCTGGTTCTCATGTTTGTAAGTTGTTTTCCTTTGAGTGGATTTACTTCAAGATCCCCTGGCCTTGCCGACTCGCCGATCACCATGCCATCATACACTTTATCTTGAGGCTTGATAAACATGACCCCCCTTGCCTGAAGGTTAAAAATGGAAAATGCTACAGCTTCACCGTTATCCATAGAGATAAGTGCACCCGGCGTACGACTCTCTACCACGCCGGAATAAGGTCTATAGTCCAAGTAAGAGTGGTTCATAATCCCCTCCCCTTTAGTATCTGTCAAAAATTCGTTTCTAAATCCGATAAGCCCGCGGGCAGGAATCTCAAATTCGATTCTTACCGTACCATCAGGCATCGGAATAAGCGAGGTCATCTCTGCTTTTCTTTTCCCCAATTTTTCAATCGCTACCCCTTGAAACTCCGAAGGTACATCAACAATAAGATGCTCAAATGGTTCCATCTTGACACCACTTTCTTCCCTGATAACCACCTCAGGCCTGGCAAGAAGAAACTCAAACCCTTCTCTTCTCATATTTTCAGCCAAAATACCAATCTGAAGCTCACCACGCCCCGAAACTTTGAAAGATGCATCACCAAGTGGCTCCATGCGCATCGCAATATTGGTCTCCATCTCTTTTGCAAGTCTTTCTCTTATCTTGTTCGAGGTAACATGTTTACCTTCTGTTCCTGCCAATGGGCCATCATTTACAGAAAAGATCACTGAAAGCGTAGGCTCTTCAACATGCATCGGATCCAACGGAACAGGATTGGTAGTATCACAAATGCTGTCTCCAACATCAATATCCGAAAATCCTGCGATAGCTACAATATCCCCTGCTTCTGCCTCTTGAATATCAATTCTTTCAAGTCCTTTAAATCCGATCAATTTACTTACACGACTTTTTGCCTTTTCTCCGGAAGCCTTAACGAGCAAATATTCATCACCTTTTTTTACTTTGCCATTGAAGATACGCGTAATACCGATACGGCCTACAAAGTTATCATTATCCAATGTAAAAACTTGTGCTTGCGTATCATTATCTGCTGAGCCTGACGGATACGGCACATGGGTTAAAATCGCTTCAAAAAGTGGCGTCATGTCTTTATTTTCATCTTCCATGTTCCATTTAGCATATCCATCTCTGGCAGCTGCATAAAGTACAGGGAATTCAAGCTGCTCTTCATTTGCATCAAGTGCAACAAGAAGGTCAAACACTTCATCCATTACTCTGTCTGGTTCTGCAGCATCTTTATCTATTTTATTGATAACCACAACAGGAATAAGTCCCAATTCAATCGCTTTTTTAAGAACAAATTTCGTCTGAGGCATAACACCCTCTTGGGCATCAACAAGCAACAAAACACCATCAACCATCTTCAATACACGCTCAACCTCTCCGCCAAAATCAGCGTGGCCCGGGGTATCTATGATGTTGATTTTGTGATCACCATAAGTAATTGCTGTGTTTTTAGAAAGAATCGTAATCCCTCTCTCTTTTTCAATGGCATTGCTATCCATTGCTCTTTCTTGAATTTCTTGGTGGGCAGCGAATGTTCCACTCTGTTGGAGTAGCTCATCTACCAAAGTTGTTTTGCCGTGGTCAACGTGTGCAATAACGGCAATGTTTTTAATTTTTTGCATAAAATGTCCTAAGATGGGAATAGTATTTCCCATGATTTTTCGCGAATTATATCTAAAAGTTACTATATAAAAGATTTTTAAAATTTTTATTGATCTATCAAAAAAGAAATC
>JAUPLS010000047.1 GCA_030836805.1 Campylobacterota bacterium
CCATGCTTTACCGTTCCGCATTGCCCGTAGCACTCTCTTTGGAAATGTTTCATACCTATTCATTGATTCACGATGATCTTCCGGCAATGGATAATGCTGATTTGCGTCGCGGACATGTTACTTTGCACAAACGATATGATGAAACAACCGCTATACTTGCAGGTGATGCGCTTAACACGGATGCTTTCTACCTTATTGCCAAAGCACCGCTGCGCGAAGATGTAAAAATCAAATTGGTTGAATTGCTTGCGCGTGACGGAGGAAGCAGGGGTATGGTTTTGGGGCAAGCCATAGACTGTTACTTTGAAAACAAACCGTTAACTATTGACCAAGTTAAGTTTTTGCATATCAACAAAACCGCAAAACTTATAGCTGCAAGTTTGCAAATGGGCGCAGTGATTGTACGTCTGGAGAAAAGAGTACAAGAAGAACTTTATGCCTTTGGGATAGATTTGGGATTGCTTTTTCAGATACAAGACGACATTATCGACGAAACGCAAAATGAAGAACAGGCGGGGAAAACAACAGGAAATGACAGCGATAAAAATAGTTTTGTAAATCTTTTGGGGCTAGAGGAGAGTATAGCCCAAGCCGATATGTTGGCAAAAGATTTGCAAAGACGATTTGAAGCCTTTGATGAAAAGCTCAAAACAGCTTTACTTCCTCTCATAAACAGATATTTATACAGACATAAAGGATAATACACACATGGTAATGACAGAGCAGAACAGTATGCGCAAGAAGATGGCCAATACGATTCGATTTTTAGCAGCGGATACAGTACAAAAAGCAAACTCGGGACATCCGGGTGCACCGATGGGCCTGGCTGATATCGCGGTCGTACTTAGCGAACACCTTGTGCATAATCCGAAAAATCCAAAATGGCTCAACCGGGATAGATTGGTTTTTTCGGGCGGACATGCTTCGGCGCTGATTTATTCTTTGCTTCATCTTTGGGGATATGATGTGAGTTTGGACGATCTTAAAAATTTTCGTCAACTTGACTCTAAAACCCCGGGACATCCCGAGTATGGCCATACGCCGGGCGTAGAGATCACCACAGGCCCGCTAGGGCAAGGGATAGCCAACGCAGTCGGTTTTGCTATGGCAGAAGCCTATACGGCCAAGCAAGTAAACTCTGAAACCTGTAAGCTGATTGATCATAAAGTATATTGTCTTTGTGGTGACGGTGACCTGCAGGAGGGAATCAGTTATGAAGCATGTGCTTTGGCCGGGCATCTTGGACTTAAAGATCTTGTGTTGATCTATGACAGTAATGAGATTACCATAGAAGGCGATACGAGTATCGCCTGGAGCGAAGATGTTGCTAAACGTTTTGAAGCACAAAGTTGGAACGTAATCAAAATCAACGGCCATTGTTATGATGATATCGACAAAGCGCTGCATGAAGTTAAAGAGGCAACCAAGCCGACTATCATCATTGCCAATACGATTATTGGAAGGTATGCAGAAGGACTGGAAGGAAGTCATGAAACACACGGAGCACCGCTAGGAGAAGAGACGATTAGGGTATCCAAAGAAAAATTGGGCTTCCCTGCAGATGAGAAATTTTATATTCCCGAAGATGTACTAATACGCTTCAGATGTGCACTGGAAGAGGGTGAATTGGCAGAAAAAGAGTGGATTCATAGACAAAAAGAAGCACCGCTCATCGAACAAAACGAGGCATTGGAAAGATTGCTCAATCCTGATTTTTCAGCGATTAATTTTCCGGATTTTACAAACGATAAAGAGATGGCAACCAGAGATTCCAACGGAAAAATCCTCAATGCCATTGCGACGGCAATTCCAAGTTTTATGGGCGGTTCGGCAGATCTTGCTCCATCGAACAAAACAGAATTAAAAGACATGGGCGATTTTCCTAAAGGCAAAAATATGCACTTTGGAATCCGTGAACACTCTATGGCTGCAATCACCAATGCGATGGCACTCTATGGTACGGTAATTCCGTTTAATGCGACATTCTTTATATTCAGTGATTATCTTAAGCCGAGTGCGCGTTTGGCAGCATTGTCAGGTATTCAAAATTTCTTTGTCTGGACACACGACAGTATTGGTGTAGGCGAGGATGGCCCGACACATGAGCCTATTGAGCAGCTTAGCCAGTATAGGGCATTGCCAAACTTTTATGTTTGGCGTCCTGCAGATGCCACAGAGAACGTTGAGGCATGGAAGAAGGCACTAAGCATCAAAGCACCGCACGGCTTTGTCCTCTCCCGCCAAAAACTGAAAACGCTCAAACCAAAAAGAGATTTTGGCGAAGTCTCAAAGGGTGCTTATATCGTTAAAAAACGAAAAAATGCAAACCTGACACTGATGGCTTCAGGATCTGAATTGATGCCATGTTTGCAGGCGGCATGCTATCTGACCGCATTGGGAATTAAAGCCAATATAGTTTCTGTGCCGTGTCTGGATCTTTTCAACGAGCAAGACGAAGCTTATAAAAGCGCAGTAATCGATCCTGCTACGAAAGTTTTGGCAGTAGAAGCGGCAACGGCTACGGAGTACTACCGTTATGCCGACGATGTATTGGGAATGGAAAGTTTCGGAGCTTCTGCCCCGGCGGAATTGCTCTTTGAGCGGTTTGGATTTACCAGAGAGGGGATCATGAAGCGTGCGTGCAAGCTGATGGGCGTAGCCTACCGGGAAGTAGGGCTTGAGGAGTGCGAACTGTAAGCTTTTTCGTAGGGTGCGTTTGCCAACGCACCTTATAATAATGCGGAATACCTGCACCCGACTCCGAGAGGGGATTTACTCTTCAAAAAACCTCTTGATATCTATTTCTAATACCTTTGAAATTTTAGCAATATGTTTGATATTGAAGTGATGGTTAGGTTTGCGAAGTTCTGCGCGTCCGAGATATGCGCCACCACTCATTCCTATTTCTAGAGCAAGCTGCATCTGTGTATAGCCTCTGAGCTCACGATATTTTTTGACATTTTTAGAGACAGTGCTAAGTACCTGCTCGCTATAAGCCTCCAACTCTTCTGTCTGCAAAATCTACATCCTAACGATACATATATCTAAGATACGTATAATATTTGTTTCGCTAAAATCATTCAACGATATATATATCGTTAATATCTTTAAGGGGGGAAATATGAAAAAAATATTGCTATTGCTAATTGTGGTAGCTTCGATTGTTAGTGCTGGAGTATTAACGAGCAGTGAAATTAGAGGCACAAAAACATATTGCTATTATAGTGATGGCGATGTGATTGT
>JAUPLS010000048.1 GCA_030836805.1 Campylobacterota bacterium
TGTGGACATAGGTAGATTTGCAAGCTTGTGGAACTTTTGGGTTTGCATAGCTGCCTGTCCAAACTGTTTCATTGGTGATAGGTATCTTGAGACATTCTTTTGGAATATTCCTTTTTACAATAATGGTTTTGATTTTTGCATCAGAGGTTGGTATGTTTACTGATATACCCTCATATTCAAAACCGATCCTGGCATATGAAGGAATTAAAGCAAACATCATCCAAAATACTACATTTTTTATAATCATACTCTATCCTTCCTGCTTATATAAAATAATAATATCATAATTAATAAAAAATAGTATTTTTAAAATCAATTTTTGCCAATTTCACTTATCGCAAAACTCAAGTTAAAGTATGATGTGATACTGGTAACCCCCGGAGCAGAAGCAGCCTGACTTCAAACAAGAAAAAATAATCAAGAAAGCAAATCAACCCAAGATGCTATGTGCCCAATTTGCCGGCCAAGGCGCCGCTTGAAAAAGACCACTGAAGATTGTAACCTCCGCACGGGCCGTCAAGATTGACGATCTCTCCGCAAAAATAAAGCCCTTTTAGTTTTCTGCTTTCAAGCGTATGGGGGTTTATCTCCTTAAGGCTGATTCCGCCTCTTGTGATCATGGCCTTGCTAAAGCCGTCATGACCGATGACGGTTAGGGGAGTCCAGGCCAAAAGTTTTAACAGTTTATCTCTGGCTGTGCCGGCTTGTTTTCCAAGGGGAAGGGAGGGGTCGGCATCTGCCATTTTGCAAAGCTCTAAAGCAACAGACTCCGGAAGCAGGGTTTGAATCAATTGTAAAGTTGTACGATGAGGATCGTTGGCTATTTGGGTTTTGAAATGCTGCAGCAGTTGCTCCTCATTCATTCCTTTGGTTAGATTCATCAATAATGGTACTTCGTTGAATTTGCTCAAAAGCGGGGTGATCTCCCGAGAAAAATCTAAAACCGACGGGCCCCGAATGCCGTCTTTGGTAAAAATAAGGTCGCCCTTGGCTCTAAGATGATGATATTTTTTCATATTAACAAACATTTCTACTTTGGCTATCGTATCGGCCCTGCAGGTATCTACCCATGTTTCCTTTGTTTTAAGCGGCATCATCGCCGGATAGAGCTCTGTTATTTTGTGTCCGACGGATTCAGCCAGGGCATAGCCGTCCCCCTCTGCGCCCAGAATCGGATATCCTTTGCCTCCGGTTGCCAAAACAACATGTTTGGCATAAAACATATCTTTTTGCGTACTTACGCCTGTTACTGCGGTACCGTCATCATGCATCAAGGCTTTTACTTTTTGTGAACAAAGTACTTCTATCCCCAGTCGTGCCATTTCGTTTTGAAGCGCATCAACAATTGTTGATGAATTATGCGTTACAGGAAAAACTCTATATCCGTCCGGAGCATGGGTTTCAACCCCTGCCTCTTTAAAAAAAGCCGTCAATGCATTATGATCAAAAGCCTCTAAAGCAGGGGACATAAATCGTCCGTCGCGTCCAAAGCATTCCATAAATGCTTCATTGTCCAAAGTATTTGTCAGATTACAGCGACCTCCGCCGGTAGCTTTCAGTTTTGAACCGATTTTTGAAAGTTTTTCCAAAACCAAAACTTTTTTGCCATTGTGAGCTGCAGTAATGGCAGCCGTCATGCCTGCCGGGCCTGATCCTACAACGACTAGATCATACTGTATCATTTTCTTGAATTCCTTAAATATGTTTCTTGGCATCATAACCAAAATTCACCAAGAGAAAAACTTCATATACGATTCATATAGATTGGATATAATTAATTTCCTTAGACTTCGATATTTTCGAAAAAAGCTTAGGTAATAATATTCAAGGAGAATATAATGAAAAGGTTAATGATATTGGCGACTTTGGCGTGCACGGCATGGGCTACTGATTTTTCTCAAATGAGTACAGAGCAGCTTATGGAGATGCGCGGAAACGTACCTACAGAAGAAAGGGCAGCTTTTCAGCAAGAGATGCAAAAACGTATGCAGAACATGTCACCCCAAGAAAGACAAGCTTATATGCAATCGAACAACGGCATGATGCGCGGCGGCAGAGGCATGGCCCAAAACCGAGGAATGAATCAGCCGCAGTTTGCAGAGTATGATCTCAATAACGACGGACAAATTACACCAAAAGAGTTTGATGAGGGACGCACCAAGCGAATGACCAAACTTGCCGAAGAGGGCAAAATGCTCAGAAATGCAGGCAATGCTCCTTCGTTTGAGGATATTGATACCGATAAAGACGGCACTATTATGCCCAATGAGCTTGAAGCACACCAAATGCAGCAAATGCAAACCCAAAACAAAGGAAACCAAGGCATGATGCGCGGCGGCGCCAAATAGCCGATTGCTGTCTCATCTTAATTCCTCCAGATGAAAATCGTGGGGGAATTTTTCATCTTAAATCTATATTAACATTTTAAAATTCATAAATTCACACTTGCTTCACATTTGAAGAGTATCATACCTTTACCTTCCTAGCAAAAACTAAAGACATTCAATATAAAATATTTTTAGTCCTCCTCCCTCCCTTCCCAAAGCTAGGAAGGAAAAACATATACTTCTTAATGATCTTGATTCGATTATCAATTTTGCTTTATAACCGCCCCTTAAGGTTAAAAAAATATAATTGGCGCTCATAAAAAGCTACAAAAAAAGGAAATCAACAAATGAAATTTAA
>JAUPLS010000049.1 GCA_030836805.1 Campylobacterota bacterium
CCAACACCTGCACCTACAGCCGTACCAATGGCTGCTGATTGAAGGACTGAACCTCCGGATACGGCACCCACTACTGCTCCGGTTCCGGCTCCTATCAGAGCGCCTTTTTTTGTTTTTGGGCCAATCTGAGCACATCCTGATATCAATCCCAGAACTGAAATGGCAACTAGCATCTTTTTAAAGTTTATCTTTTTCATTATTTTTATCCTATTGGTTTAAATAAATTCATTATGTCATGAATTTGCATAAGTTGTCAAATTTTAAGTAAGTCTTTAATTTCATTTTGGCCAACATTCAAATGAATAGGTGATCCACATTCTTGCTCAAAATACTTTATTTAGCTTCGTCTGTTTCCGAAAATAAGAAGTAGTCCGCCTAGTACTATTGCTCCTGCACCAGCCCAAGTAGGAATCTGCACCGTTTGCTTCTCTTTTACTGACATTTCGAGCGGCCCCACTTTAATCTCATCAGTCTGTTTAGTGTAACTAAAACTGGTATATACCAAGCCAAGTGCACCGCCGACAATGAGTAAAATTGCTAAAATTCTTATGGCATTCATTTTATATCCTTTTAATTTGTATTCCGTATAAGCTGAGTATGGGGGTGACTGAAAATGGACACCGTACTCAGTACGGAATTTTACAGTATACGACGACGTTGAATAAGACGAATTACGATCACTACGACTGCAATGACAAGAAGAACATGGATAAATCCGCCCATGGTATATGAGCTGACAAGCCCAAGAGCCCAAAGTATAATTAGAACAATTGCAATTGTTTCTAGCATTTGATCTTTCCTTTTTTAAATTATATAGGGTAGTGATTAGCTACACACACCGTACACTGATTTCAAGCAACTATAAAAAAACAGCCGAACCAGACCATAATTCTTTCAATCGCTTTCTTATAACAAAAGAACTGACATTATATTATAACTCTAAATTAGATTAAAATATCTTAATTTTTTGCTGCGATTAAATATGTGTTTTACTTGAATTTCGAAGCAAATGAATTTAATACGCTACCAAGAGAGTCCCACGCATTCTCAATGCCGGCCTTAAGGTCTTCCCAAGCATCGTCACCGGTGTCCTTTAGCTCGATAAGTTTATCCACCGCGGTATCCTTCATAGACTGCAGTTGTTCAATTTGTTTGTAGTATTTAAGTTGTACATCGGCTTCTGCACTGTCTGCTTTTGCTTTGAGTTTGTCGATCTCTGCACCCCATTCATCTAATTGCGCCTGCAATTTTTGTTCGTATGCTTCTTTCATGCTCATGATTCTTCTCCTTTTTTACTATCAGTTTATATTATAATATACTCTCTTTTATTCGAATTTACAAGTTTATTAAATTAATTTCATTAATGCTTAAATATTTTATAAAGCAATCACTGTCTAGGTAGGGCATTCATTTAACATCAATGAAGTAGGCTCAAGAAAGACGTTTCCATTCATTAGTCTTATTGTTATATGATCGGTGATACTATTTTGTAAAGAATAGCTTAATAAGCAGCTGTTTTCTATGGGCAGATACAAAAAGCAATATTTGGTCAAAGTTTATTAAAACTATGAGTCTTTATTGAACCCAATCGTATTTAGTATTTTGTTTGATACTTTATTGTATGAAGGATAATTATGGCACACAAAGAACCAAAGGTTAAAAAATAATAGATAGTGCGCACTATCCTAATAAAATTTACTTTTTGGTATTTCAAGGATTATTTGGTTTCTCCTTGGCCCCTATAGTATGTATCCATTCTTGTAAAATGCGCAACTCCTCTTGCGTAAATTTATTTTTGATTGGGGGCATCAGCATATTACGGAACCCCTCCCATTTACCCTGGCTTCCGTTTTGAATCACGTTGATGATCTCTTCAGGATCTCTATCTGCCATCATCACAAAAGACGGGCCGACTTTAGCCTTTTGGGTATCGTGGCAATTTAGACAACCGTTCTTTCGCACCAGCTGTTCGCCTTTTGGCAATGCGTAAAAGGCTGCTTTTGCCTGCATCTCCTTAAGGTATTTTTCCTGATTGTAAAAATTATAGATATATTCCGCAATCGCTTTTAGTTCGTCTTCCGTTACACTCCCTTTTAGCGAAGGCATAAGGCCGTAGGTATCCAGGCTTGCTTCATCGCAATAGGATTTTTCTCTGCTCGGTTCGAGTGTATAGTCTTGTATGAAAGGTATAAACTTATCAGCCTTGTCTTTATCGTCTTTAATTTTCATAAAATCTTTTAAGTGAAAAACAACCGCCATCATCGGAGGCGCTTTTTCATCTTCATAAGTATCTGGCGGCATTTTAAGATTGTGGCATGCTCCGCACTTGTTTTTTAAAAGCGCTGCACCGTTATAGTGTACCTCTTTTTTGTCGTCCCCGCATCCTGAGAGTATTAAAACCATGATTAACCCAGCCAAATATCGCATATTGTCTCCTTGATATTTTAAAATATTTTACTTTATAGATGCCATCACCACACACTCCTGCAAGGGCAAACATAACCATATCATTATCTTATATTATGTTTAATATAAAAATGTATTATAGTACTAGACTCTTAAACAAGACTAAAATAATCTTATTTATTTTGTGCGGTCAAGAGACAGATAAAAATTTAATTCCTAAATAGCTGAAATCCCAATCTTTTTTAGCGGTTGGGCTGAAAGCTATAAGGCTTTAAACGTAGATAAGACTAAAAAACTGAAGATTGGAAAAGTAAATTCTTTGAGATGGATTTACTCTCACCAATTTATATTTTTTTTATTTATTGTCCTATTTAAGAACGGTAAAGATGGAACAGATTTACATGAGGTAATCATTTATTTTATCATAACATACAACAATTAAATATTAAAAAGATTAAGAAGACCAATCATTTTAATAGGGGGAACTCTTTGCTCCTGTGCCTGCTCTTTTATTATTTTGTGCAATACACTTTCATATTACACTTATGCCATATTACAGATATATAATACAAAACAATATTACAAATTAGGCGATCGGTAAAGTGTCATGCTCCTGTGTGCCGGCTCTCTGTCTCATATAATCTTCAAAAATTTTTTGGTGGTCGAACACGAGCGTGTCTTTGGGGACTTTATCAAGCGCATAGACGTAGGCTTCTTTGGCATCATCGCCCCCTCTTGGAACTCCTGTTGCCCTGCAGAGAAATACAATTGAAACCGTATGAAATCTCTTGTCTCTTTGTGGATCGGAGTACACTCCAAGAAGTTTAGTAATGCTCACCTCCAAAGCAGTCTCTTCTTTCATTTCTCTCTTAAGCGCATCCTCGACACTCTCCCCTACTTCTACAAAACCTCCGGGAAAAGCCAGGCCTGTAGGAGTATTTTTGCGCTCGATAAGAACGATTCCTTCAAAGCTTCCGCCTTGGTCATACACTTCGATAATGCCGTCGGTTGCCAGACAGGGTGTTTTGGGTGTCCAGTGTTTCATCTGTTTAACGCTTTCATTGGAATTGTTTGTAACGTGTAATATAGCTAAATTTTTATTGTATGTCCGAATACTTTATTGGTTGTATCTTGCAACGCGGCAAGCTCATCAAGCGCTTTAACCGTCAAATAAGGGTGCATTGCCCCTTCGATATGCTCAAATCCTCCTGAAAGGTTTGTCTCATCCACCTCAATGCCCAATGTTTCCAGATGCGAGTGCCAAAACTGGTTGCAAAGCAGTACGGTATCCACAAGCTGAGTATAAACATGGTCTGCAGGGACATGAAGATAGCCGTTGGCCGAAAGCTGCTCAAATACGATACGGATGCGCCGTTTGTGTGCAACGTTCTTTTTGATATAGTGGGCTTTTAACTCAGGGTCGCGCGAAAGCAAAAAAAGCAGTTCACGGTTGAAAAAGCGGTACTCCCAATAGACTTTTGCCAAATCCAGCTGATGTTCGTGCACCTGGGTGATGGTTACGGGAAGATCAGTATGTTCAAGCACGGTTTTGGACAGCATCTGCTCATAAAGCGCAAAGATAATCGCTTCACGATTTTTGAAATGGTAGTGAAGATTTCCGGGGCTCATCCCCAAAGCCGCGGCGATATGGTTTGTTGTCGCAGCTTGGGTGTTTTTCTCGTTGAATAGCTTTAGCGCTGTGGCGAGGATCTTCATTTTGGTGGTGAGCCTTGGCATTTATTTCTTTTCG
>JAUPLS010000050.1 GCA_030836805.1 Campylobacterota bacterium
CAATCATCGAAGTGCCGCTTAACTCAAATATCAAATATGAAATCGATAAAGATTCCGGTGCCGTAGAGGTTGATAGAATCCTTTACTCTGCCATGCATTACCCGGCAAATTACGGTTTTGTACCCAATACACTTTCAGACGATGGTGATCCGGCGGATATATTGGTACTTTGTGATTATCCGCTTCAAGCCGGCGCAGTCATCAAATGTAGACTTGTAGGCGTACTCATGACTGAAGATGAGAGTGGCGGTGACGAAAAACTGCTAGCCGTTCCTACAACAAAGATCGATCCCACCTATGCAAACATCAATGACCTTGCAGACGTACCAAAACATACACTTAACCGCATCAAAAATTTCTTTGAGACATACAAAATGCTTGAGCCGAACAAATGGGTAAAAGTAGCCGGTTTTAAAGACAAAGCAGAAGCAGAAGCAATCCTCGCAAAAGCAATCAAAAACTACAAATAATTTTTAAAGCGAAGGCTATGCCTTCGCTTCTGCATAAAACAACTGCTCTCCAGAATCTATTTTAAAATATTCTTTTTTCTATTATCTTGTTTGGCTTATACCTTATGCAACAAGAGAAAAATAACATAAATTGTAAAACATATGCAAAATAATGCTAAACGAAATATGTTTGTATCGGTCTTTAAAATAGCCAAATATCAAAGAAGGCACAAAGGTCAATAGTGCAAAAAGCGGCACATGGTGCACAAGATGCATAAAGGCAAACAACACGGATGTGATAAGATTAGCGATTGAAAAAGGAAAGAAGCAAGGAAACTGTTTTGTTTTTTGATGCAGATACTCCTGGATGATGCCTCTAAAGACCAACTCTTCTACAACAGGATAAAAAAACACAAGAAAAAAAAGAGATTTAAGATCAAAGAGAAGCCAAAAAATATCAGCTGTCTGATCTTTGAAGATAACCCCGTAAATCAAACAAAAAACGGGAGCAGCTGCGAGTGCTACTCCGTATTGTATGTGCAGTGATCGCATGGGTGTTTAATATGATCAGTTTTCGTCTCCATGGATAGAGTACCGACAACGCCAACAAAACAAAGAGCATCATATCAAATTTGTCAACGTTTGGATTATAGGTACATCCTCCGCCTCCGCCGGTACTTACTTTTTCATCCATTTGGATCAGCTCCCAGCCGCCTTCGGGTTTGTTATCGGTCAAATCGGTCATCAGGTTCATAGGATTGGCCATGCCAAGGTAGAAATGATCGGCATCGCTTACCATCGTTCGGATGCCATAGCTTCCATAGTTTCCGACTCCGGTTATATCTTCGGCAACTGCTTTTGTATCACTGCCGTCAATACGCCACAGATCGGCGCCATTATTTACCTCATATGACAGTAAAAATGCCATTCCCTCAGGCAAATCAAATCCATCCAGCATTTCAGTCATCAAATAGCTCCAGTCCATCGTTCCGATATAGAGCCTGTCTTTGAAAACTTCCATCGTCCACGTATAGTTGTTGAAGGTATTGCCAAACCCTGATTCTCCCCAGAGCGGCGCAGTTCCCATATTGTTTGGCACATCGACAAATCCTTGACCCGGAATATATCGAGGCAACATCTCCTCTCCGTACAGCAATTCAACCGTTGCATTGCCGTCTGAAGTAATATTGCCCGCACGGAAGATAGATATCGCCCGGTGCGTGCCAAGCATCGCATCCTGCATTGCCTCTTCATCGCTTGTATTGATATCATAGACTCCTACTGCAGCCATCGTTGCCACCATCGGCACATGCATGGTCCCCCAGTAGAGATGTCCGTCAAATGACGCGATCGCCCCGCCTCCGTATGTTGCTGCTACTACGGGATCCGGTTCATAGTCTGAGGCTTTCCATATCTCTTGCCATGTCTCATTCGATTCACCCAAACCATCTTCCACAAGCGGGCTCATATAAACTCCCGCTACCGAAGAACCGCCGGGCAACTCAGAACCGGGCCACGTTGTCACAAACAGCCTGCCTTCATGATAGGCCAACTCCGCACCCGAACCCGGCAGTCTCCCCACTTCCACAAAATGAAAAGGATCCGTTGCATTTCCTTCCCATTTTAGCACTCTTCCTGCATCGTCTTGATCGCCTACAGCTGTGTACAGCTCATCACCCACGACAATCCACTTTCTGATATTGTTATACTCGGCAAACGAATGCGAACCCAAATAGGTATGGTTTACATCATCTTTAAAGGCAAACATATTGACACTCAAACCCCCGCCTCCAAAACCAGGTCCGGCAAAAAATATTACGCCGTTATGCGTCCCGGCAGATCGTATTCCTAAAGTAGACAAAATTCTTCCGCTAAGATCCTGTTGGAGTGTAGGCGTAATATCCTCATTAACCCCTGTTGCTTTGTTGTACCGGTAGATCTTTGGTACACGCCAATCGCCCAACCCCATTGCTCCTAATGCCAAATAAGAAGGTTGATGTGTAAGATTCGCCATATATGCAGGGTATTGACTATCGCTGAGTTCACATACCCATGATTCATTCAGTGTCGGCTCTGTCTGTCCATGATAGGTACCGTTCACCAGACACAGCGTATTGGGTGCGGTGCCGAACCAAATATACTCCTCTGTATTGGCAAGCCCCCATACATAGGCCTGATTGACTTTAGGCTGATAGCCGTCATCTATGCAGTCTTGTACTTGCTGTTGATAAGTAGGACTATTAGGATCAAGCGGCAAATATTCCGCTCCAACCCCGTTAAAACACTCATCGGGTGCTGCTTTTGCCAGCAATGCAGGCTTCAAAACCGCCGCCGATGCACTCTGCGCCATCAATGCCATGCAGCCCAATACGATACTTTTTCCTACTATCCCTTTTAATCTTTTTACAACATTTGGATCTTTTTTCATTTTGTCTCCTTTTCATGTTTTTCACATTCTCACTATAGTACAAATAAAATTAAGCTAAGTTTATATTGAATCTCTATTGACATTGGGCGGCAGGCGGATACAAATCCGAATATCCTGAAACTAAAAGAAAAAAATGGGGAAAATGAGATTTTACGGGCTTATTTTAATGCTAAAGGTCGATCTCTCTTTTGCGGTTATACAGATACCGACCGATCCCTTCTGCGATACCTTTTGCTACAAGGTCCTGATAGCGTGTGGTAAAGAGCTGTTTGCGCTCCACCGGATGGGAGATGTACCCGACCTCTACAAGTATCGAAGGCCTGCTTGCCCCCACAAGGACCCAAAACGGCGCGCTTCTTACCCCTCCGTCTTTTACTCCGTCAAATCGGCTGCGGAGGCTTCCCAGCATATTTTTTTGAACATCTATGGCAAGCTTGTGAGACTGCACGATTTTTGGCCCCGAAAGCACCGAATCAACAATCACGTTTTTACTCAAATTGTCCGTGCCTTTCAAAACGGCTTCGTTTTCCCTTGCTGCAACACGCTGCGACCTTTCATCACTGGTGTTTTGAAGAAAAAAGGTTTCAACGCCATGCATTTTGTTTTTAGATCTCTCGTTGGGCGCTGCATTCGCATGGACAGAAACAAAAACTTTTGCATTTTTTATGTCTGCTATCTTGGTTCGTTCTGTAAGTTTTAAAAAACGATCAGTGCTTCGTGTCAGATACACCGTATATCCGTGCCTTTGAAGTTCTTTGGCTAACTTTTTTGATATTTGCAAAACCAAATCTTTCTCTTTTTTGCCTCCGCCCACAGCGCCAGAATCGTGCCCCCCGTGGCCGGCATCGATGACAATCACTTCATGATCTGAAGGACCGGATGAAATTTTTTTTCCAAAAACAGAGTCTAAAAAACCTTTTTCTTCTTTTTTGGCAGGAGCATTATTGTATGTACGAGTTGTTTTCTTAGGTATGATATCCGCTCTTTCCCGTGTCGACGCAAAAGCAGTTTTTGGCAAAGGAATATGATATGATTTTTTCGAAAGCATAGGCTGATAAGAGTTGCACATAAACGGTTTGTTACATTCTATAACAAGCCGTACAATATCTTTTTGATACTGTGAAATCCTCACGGTTGTACCTTGAGGGCCTTTGAGATTTTTTTGAAGATTCTTTGGAGAAAGACGTGCATTTCGAATATCAAAAACCTTTCTATAAGGTTTCTCTAGTGAGAAATGGTGCACATTGGTTTTGTTGAGCAAATGGCTAAAATGCAGACGAAGCTCGTCCTTTTGTATCTCCATATCCTCCAGTATATTCACCGAACCAACAAGCAGATTTGTCCCCGCAATAAAGAGAAGAAAGATTTTTAAAAACTTCACTTTAGCTGTCTTCTCCCTCAACCAATTTATGCATCAGCTCTTTGACCGTGATGATCTCCTTGAGTTTATAGCCGTTTGTTCCGGTAAAAAAGAGTCCTTTTTCAATATCTCCATCGTAGGCATCGCTGAGCCTGTCTGCAATACAGTACCCTACCACTTTAGCCTCTTCACCGTGGTGACATGGGGCTACGCAGTCGGAAATACAGACTATTTTAGGGGCTGTTTTTTCTTCTATCATTTTATGAAGATTGGTTTTTACACCGCGCGCAGGATATCCCACGGGGGATTTAAACAACTGGATGTCTTCCTGTGTTGCGGCAATAATTGTTTCTTTAAACTTTTGGTGTGCATCGCACTCTACGGTGCCGATAAAACGTGTACCCATCTGTACACCATTGGCACCCAAGTTCATCATCTTGACGATATCATCATGATCCCAGATGCCGCCTGCTGCAATGACAGGAAAATCTCCCCAGTTTTTTGCTTCCTCTACAACAGGAGGCAAAATGGCTTCAAGTTGATTTTCCGGCAAAAAACACTCATCATACTTAAAACCCTGATGGCCGCCGCTTAAAGGGCCCTCTACGATGACCGCATCAGGCAAGCGGTTGTGTGTCTTTTGCCATCTTTTGCACAATATTTTCAGTGCTTTTGCCGTCGAAACAATAGGCACCAGCGCAACATCAGGGAAATCTTTCGTACATTCCGGCAATGTCAAAGGCAATCCTGCTCCAGTGATGATAATGTTAGCGCCTGCTTTACAGGAATCAATTACCACTTGTTTGTAGTCGTTTATTGCATAAAGCACATTGGCTGCCAACGGTTTATCTGCGCAAATTTTTCTTGCATTCTCAAATATCGCATGCAATGCCTTAGAGGAATAAAAATTAGCCGTACCGACGGGCCTGCCGTCTGCGGCTAATTTATCGGCATACATCCTATTTTTGTAGACTCCTGTGCCTATCGCGCTGACAACACCCAGTCCCCCTTCCCTTGAAACAGAACCGGCAAGCTGGTCCCAAGAGACACCTACTCCCATACCGCCTTGAATAATGGGGATCTCAATAGTATATTTTCCTATTTTCAATGGTTCAAATGCCATTAGTCTACCTTTACTTTTGCAAATTTTCTTTTCCCTACCTGCAGAACATATTCACCGCTGCTCAAAGCAAGCTGATCATCGCTTATTTTTTCCTGGTTTATTCTAACAGCTCCTTGCTTAATATCTCTTCTTGCCTGTGAAGTTGACGGTTCTATGCCGGCGTCTACAAGCGCTTTGCATATCCAAATATTGTTTTCCACTGCTACTTCTTGGATATCTTCGGGTATCAAATTGGCTTTAAACACATTATCAAAAGCTTCTTTGGCTTCTTGGGCTGCGTCTGTGTTATAAAATCTTTCGGTTAACTCCAGCGCCAACCCCTCTTTGACTGCTTTGGGATGAAGGATGCCTTTTTCAACATTTTCTTTCATCTGCATAATTTCTTGCAGGGATTTTGCACTCAAAAGTTCATAATATCGCCACATAAGCTCATCTGATACAGAAAGTGTCTTGGCATAAATATCTTTAGGATCTTCGGCAATGCCAATGTAGTTACCCAACGATTTACTCATTTTGTGCACCCCGTCAAGCCCTTCAAGAATAGGCATCATTAGCACTGCTTGTTCTTTACCTACATGATAAGCGCGCTGCAAATGTCTTCCCATCAAAAGATTGAACTTTTGATCCGTTCCTCCTATCTCGATATCGCTTTTAAGTTCTACGCTGTCATATCCTTGAAGCAGAGGATATAAAAATTCGGCAATAGAGATACTCTGCCCCCCCTTGTAACGCTTTTCAAAATCATCACGCTCCAGCATTCTGGCTACATTAAATAGCGTTGCCAATCCTACTAGCCCGCCCGCTCCCAAAACATCAAGCCACTCTGAGTTAAATACCACATCGGTTTTAGAGGGGTCAAGCACATTAAATACTTGATCTTGATAAGTTTTTGCATTTACCATGATAGTTTCTTTGTCAAGCACTTTTCGCGTTTCACTTTTACCGGTAGGATCTCCGATGGTTGCAGTAAAATCACCTATAAGCAATTGCACCCTTGCTCCGTGATTTTGGAATACTCTAAGCTTTTGAAGCAATACAGTATGCCCTAGATGCAAATCTGCCCCGGTAGGATCAAAACCGGCTTTAACTGTGTAGGTTGTGCCATCTTCATAATATTTACGAACCAGCGCTTCAATACGTTCCATATCTATGATTTCAGCTGTTCCTCTGCGTATCTCTTCTAATGCTTTTGTTACCATTGACCCTTCCTGCTTGTTTGTATTATTTGTTATTGTATGCATCATCTAGATTGATGATTTCTATTAGTTTAAATTTTTGGGAGATCTTCTCTGACAATATGCTTTTTTTAGATTCACTGCTCTCAACTTCTATCTGGCAATATTCTGCACTTTCACTGCTTTGTATTCCCAGCTCAATACTGATAACATTTAAATCCAACTTCGTAAGCTTTGCCAGCAGGTCCGCCAAGACACCTTTTTGGTTTTGCAACCCAATCGTTAATCTATAGCGCGAAAGTTTTGAAGTACGCCATTTTACAAAAATCATAGGTTCTTGTGCGACAATTTTTTCATATGCTTTTTTGCATAATTTATGATGAATGATCGCTTTACCATCCTTATAGAAGGCCACTATCTGATCTCCCATTTTGGGGTGACAGCAATAATCAAACTCCACGCCGTCCAAAGCTTTGTTTGTAAAAAACATGAAGTGCTCTATCTCTTTTTTAATAGGTTTTTTATAACCTTTTTTAAGAAGTTCCCAAAAACGCACTTCACGGGCTCCCATATACTCGGCTGTTTTGCGTATAGTTTCTTTGAAATAATCGATTCGATTGGGTAATTTATGCAACGTTTCTTTCAGCCCCAGTGCTTCGGTCATCTCCTTGATGGTTTCACTCTCGTGATGGAATAATGTTGCCAAAATATTATAGGCGCTTAAGGTATCTGATTCTTTTATTCTAGCCCGACAGTGGGTTCGTATACCCTCTTGTGCCTTAGAGGTCTTGACTGTGTCAACCCAAGAACAATGCAGGTGCGGCCTGGTGTCATCGATGATTTTAACAATATCCCCATTTTTTAATGTAGTCAAAAGAGACGACGGATGCTTGTTGATCAATGCCTCTTTTGCATTGAGGCCGATCTGGGAATGTATGGCATAGGCAAAATCCAAAGCTACCGATCCCTTGGGTAGCGTATAGTAGTCGCCCTTGGGTGAAAAAACGGTTATATCTTCAGAAAAAAGATCACTTTTTGCCAACTCATAAAACTCTTCGATCGATTCACTTTGATAATTCAGGCTCTCCAGCCATTCTAAGTTCACCCTATCGACACCCTCTTTATATTTCCAGTGGGCCGCCACACCAAATTCGGCAAGTTTATGCATTTGAGCCGTACGAATTTGTGCTTCAACAATACCTTCCTCATCAAAAAGGGTGGTATGAATCGTTTTATAGCCATTTTCTTTGGGCACTGCAATATAGTCTTTAAAGCGTGAAATAAGCGGCGTAAACGTCAAATGCATCAACCCCAGTACACGGTAGCATTCGATAGGCTCTTTTACAATAATGCGGATTGCCAAAAGGTCCAAGACCTCATCGATACTTACCCCCTTGCGATGCATTTTAAGATAGATAGAATAATAATGTTTTACTCTTCCAATCACCTCAAATTCATCAGGCAAAAACCCATCTTTTTGGAGTACATTTTTAACTTTTTGGATAAAAGCATTCAACTTAAATTGTAAATTCTGTGCATTGGATTTGATATAATCGTCTATCAGTTTATAATCTTCTGGATAGATATAATAAAAACTCAAATCTTCCAAGTAGTTTTTCATACGTGCAATACCAAGCCGATGTGCGATAGGCGCATACACCACAAGAGTTTCTTCGGAAATACGTCTTTGTTTTTCGGGCCTCAGCGCGTCAAGGGTAAGCATATTGTGCAGCCTGTCACACAACTTGATAACCAATACACGAACATCTTTAATGGAGGCAATAAGCATCTTGCGAAAAGTAAGCGCAGAATTGATCAAACGCTCATCCGAACCTGAAGGAATGAGTTTTTCGTCTCTGATTTCAACAATTTTTGTTAAACCTTCGACCATATGCACGACATCCAAACTAAATTCTTGCTGCAGGTCTTCAATACTATAACTGGTATCCTCTACCACATCATGCAGCAAAGCTGCTTGCACCATCGTCTCATCATTGCTGACCATCGCTGTAATTGCCGCAACCAAAATAGGATGCACAATATAAGGCTGTCCGCTTTTGCGCTTTTGTCCCTCATGAGCGCTCAGTGCGAGATTCAATGCTTTGATTGTGGTAGCCGAAGGGGAAGGAATTTGTTCAAATAAAAGAGTTTTTGCCTCCTCTATCGTCTCTATCTCTTTCGCTCTAGAGAGAAAAGCGTCCAAAACAGTTAGCCCTCTAGAGTTACTGTGATTTTACCTTCTGCTATCTCTTGAAGTGCAATATCGGTAAATTTCATCACAGAAGCATCAGCTTCCACAAGCGGTTTTGCACCCTTTGAAATCTCTTCGGCTCTTTTGCCTACGGCTATTGCCAAAAGATATTTATCAAAATCTACTTTTTCTAGAGCTTTTGCCGTAAGTTGTTCTGTTCTCATTGTGTGATCCTTTTTCTCTTAAATTATTTTACGATCGAACAAAGACTCATATCGCCTTTGATAATAGCAAGCAAATTACCTTTTTCAAACATATTGCATACCACAATAGGCAATCCATTGTCCTTTGCCAGAGCAATGGCAGTATCATCCATTACCTTGATATGATCATTCATTGCTTGATCGTAGGTAAGCGTATTAAGTTTGACCGCATCAGGAAACTTATTTGGATCCTTGTCATATACTCCGTCGACTTTGGTTGCCTTAATGAGAAGCTCGGCTTCTATCTCGGAAGCCCTGAGTGTAGCTGCCGTATCGGTGGTAAAATAAGGATTTCCCGTACCCCCTGCAAATATAACTACTCGGCCTTTTTCTAAATGTCTTCTGGCACGGCGTACAATAAAAGCTTCGCCTATCTCTTGCATATCTATAGCCGTTTGAAGCCTTGCTTCTAATCCTATATGCTCCAAAGCTTCTTGTATCGCTACTCCGTTGATCACAGTGGCAAGCATTCCCATATAGTCACCGGATGTTCTTTTGATAATGCCGTCAGCTGCAGCGCTCACGCCTCGAACGATATTTCCGCCGCCCACAACGATTCCTACCTCTACGCCGTTCTCAACAAGTTCTTTAATTTCACCCGCAATATACTTTAAGATTTTGGTATCGATGCCATACCCGTCTTCACCTGCCAATGCTTCACCAGAAAATTTTACCAATACACGTTTTATCACAGATGCACCCCTTCTATTTTCGCGATTATACCCAAAAGAGGTTTAGGGGGGGTTTAAACTAAATTTGGATCAGCTTCAACGGATCAATGTGTTTTGAGTTTTTTGTCGCTTGAAAAACCAATTTGCTGTTTACTTTGCCCAACACATATCCTTTGATAATCTTGCGTCCCACTGTGATATTGGGAGCAATCTTTGAAAGGCCGGCATAGACAGTATGCATTTTATCTCCATGCGCCACAACAACCACTTTTCCAAGCATGCTGCTTTCTCCGGCAAATACTACTTTTCCGTTAAGAACATTTTGTACTTTTGCATCCGAAGACGGTGACTGAAGGGTCACAGATTCATTAAATATCTTTATCTTGTAGATAGGATCCACATAGGTACCAAACTCCTTAACAACCCGGGCACCCGAAAGAGGAGAGATCGTTTTTTCACCGCTATATGCGTAGACTGAAGAGGCACGATATGAAGCATTAAGATTCCTCACTTGGGTACTTTGTGTTTCTTTTTGAGATTTTATGTCATCTATTTTTTGATTTGTTTGACGCGTGCGAGATCCTTTTGCCGCCTGTTGTTCGCGCAACCGTTTTTTTCGCAGCGTTTCAAGACGGATGGCTTCTTTTCTTGCCGCAGCACGCTTGCGCGCCTCTTCTACCTCTTGATCATGCAGAATATTGAGTTTTGCCAACGTCGCCCGGAGAGAACTTTGTTTCTCTTCTATCTGCTCTAGTTGTTTATTATAATTTTTTTCGTCTTTGGATAATTTCTCAAGCAATCTTTTTTTTGCCAGCTTTTTTTGTGCAAACTCTTGTCTTTTTTGGACAATTTTCTCTAGCTCTTTTTTTGTCTTATTCTGCTCCATAAGAATATTTTGTTTTTTAGTTTTAAGCGTTGATATATCAGCTCTAAGTTTTTCTAGCTCTTTTGCATTGTGTTTTTTATAAACCTCATACACTTCATAGGCAATAACCGAATGCTCTGTGGGGGTGTGAAATTGTCTCATCGCAAAGATAACCGAAAACTGTTCAGAAAGCAAAGCAATAAAAGCTTTATGTTTCTCTTCTAGCTCGCTGCTTGTTTTTCTAAAAGATTGTTCGGATGTACTTAAAACAGTTTTGAGAGATTGATATTCTTTCTGGGTTGTTTCTTTTTCTTGACCAAGCTCTTCTATTTTTTTTCCCAGATATAAACTTTCTTGTTCGGCTTTTTTGATATCCTGAGCTATTTTTTCAAGCTGTCTGCTTGCTTGTTTTTTGGCAGAAACCGCAGCATTTAAATTTTTTTCAGAATCTTTTATTTTAGTTGTAGTTGAAGCACCATATACCAACATAAAAGCGGTTACAACGTACGCCATAAAATATTTCACTCTTGCGCCCCTGCCGAAGAGAATACAACCATATAAACAGCAAAAACAACAATCGTCACTGCAGCAGCCAACAAAATAGCAATATCGGTTATCTTGAAAAGTGCATCTTGATTTTGCATCATGATATCTATCCCGCTCTGTCCTGCCCACCGGAATTTCAAATACAAAAAGAGTGCGCCTGTCACCATGGTTGCAATCAACGCATCCAAAAGGGCTACCTTAAAAAGTACCCCGCTTCGAAGCATTAAAGGTGCCCCGAAAATTTCCATAATCTGCATACGTTCTTTGTGTGCATACTTCCAGATTTCCATCTGTTTGATGATCAAAAATAAACTGATCACGCCCATGAAAACAATAAATATTCTTAATGTAAATTTGATGAAAGAAAAAAGTCTGTAACTGGAGCTATAGCTGCTTCCAAAGGTTTCTACGCTTCTAATGTTTTTATCTTTTTCAAGATCTTTTTTGATCTTTTCTAAATCGGAAGTGCTCACATAGCTATCCAGCCTGACTGAATAAAAATGAGGCAATGCCTGTAATATTTCTTCTGCACTGCTTTTGTTGACACCTTTAGCAATTTGGGCAACTATGCTCTCTCTTTTGATGTTTTCACTACTGTCTATATGTGCATTGAGTTGCTTGAGCTCTTCTAATGCCATTGTTTTTTTTGCAACCACCAACATAGAATAACCCTCCTTGAGTCCTTTTTCATAGGAATCGGTCGTTCTGTCGAAAACAAGAAAAAACTCTATACCCAGAAGAATTGCCATCAGCGGCAGAATAAACATAAGATGGTTTTTAATGAACTTCATATACGCCCTTGCTTTCAATAATAAAATGTCTATATGGTAAAGAAAAAATGGAAGGTATCTTATGGGTAACCACCAATACGGTCGTTTCAAGCTGCTGACAGGCATTCTCCATGAGATCCCAAATCACATTGGATGAATACTCATCCAGGTTACCCGTAGGCTCATCTGCCAATATCACGACCGGATTTTTTGATAGCGCTCTTGCCACCCCAACACGCTGCTGTTCTCCCCCGCTGAGCTCCATTGGATACCTGTCTGCATGCTCGGAAAGTTTCACATGCTTAAGGAGTCTTTGGGCCTGCGTATGTTGCACGTCCATAGAATAACCCGCTATCATTAAAGGCAAAACTACATTTTTTGCTACGGTCCATTCATTGACAAGCTTATAGTCTTGGAAAATAATCCCCATATGTGTGCGCAAATCTTGCAATTTGCTTTGGCGTGCGCTTGCAAGATCAAGCCCTCCCACTACAAGATTTCCTTCACTGGGTTTAATCTGTCCGTAAAGCGCTTTGAGGAGTGTTGATTTTCCCGAGCCGCTTGGTCCGGTAATGAAAACGAAATCACCCTTTTTAATGTTAAAATTTGCATCTTTAATAATTTCTTTATTGCCTCTGTCGTAAGCCAAAGTAAGATGTGAGGCGCTAATAACGTTAGACATGATTCAAATACTCCACTATTTTTTGATGTGCTTTAAAATTGACCGTTGTCTTCACCGGACAGGAGACAAAATAACGGCAACTTTTCATATCCATCAAGATATATTTGTGCTCTGGCCTATCAAAACTCCCAAAAGCACATCTCACCAAAAGCCCTTCCTCTCCTATCTTATAGATGCGCTCAAAATGTATAAAATAATCCTCAAACACTATCGCATCCCCGGCCAAACGGTTTTCCAGCCCTTGTGTGTATGTTGTCCCATGAAAATCAAAATTGATCTGATGTGCTCTAGGCTCATTTTCCTGCGTGCATTTGACATAGACATCGTAAATATCTTTTTCCTGCTTTCTCCATCGGGCCTCATATTTGCTTGTCACTTCAAGAAGTTCATTTTTTCTTATCTCTACTTCTGTTTTAGGGGTTGAAAAAAAAGTTTCCAATGCATACCAAAAGTAATTATCACTGTCTGTACGCAACTCAAGCCGGCCGCCTTTTATAAGCACGCGCATGGACTCGTCCAAAAAGCCTTTGCTGATAACTCTTCTGTGCGGTTTTTTATCCCAAGGTACCGGAAAATGTACAAAAATTTGCTCACAAACGTTAGAGGGCAGCATTTCTAAAAAAAGCCTGGCATCATAATTGACAACCCAAATATTATGCAACCCCTGTAACTCTATCTGCTTGAGTACTTGTTGCGCCGACGGAGTATGAATCTCTATACCGATAAAAAGTGTATCAGGATGCATCTTGGCTTGATACAATAAATGCCGTCCGCTTCCAAATCCTACTTCTACGGATATCTTCTCTTTAGGATACGTGATGTTTTCAAAATCTTCTATTTTTTTAAAATATTCCGATGAAAGCGGGGGTTTTGCATGATGCATAGCAATATTTGAGCTTAAAACCTCCAAATCTAGTCGTTTGGATACATAATTAAGCGCTTCTTTAAGAAGGTTGACCTTCAGTGGCCTTGTAACTTTATCATATTTCAACAGATAAGCTTTATTGTCAGGTTTAAGCTGGAGCAAAAACTCTTCATTTTTATATCTGATTCCCAGCATCTCTTCTTTTTTATTTAAAGCAACTGCACGAAAAAGAAACATGGCATCATCGCAAAATTTTTGTTCTATTAATGAGGTATCAAACGGGGTTACTTTTAAATGTGGCATGTTTTCTTCTTATAGTGAAATACTGGTTATTTGACTGGTTCTAGCTTCAATTCCATCATAGCTTTTGGCAATAATGCGATACTGATAGGTATGGTTGTTTCTGACAAATATATCAATATATTCAGCCATCAATTGTCCTTTAGCCAGAGAGACATATTGCCATTCGCCTCCATCCACTGCCCTTTGAATAATATACGCATTGATTCTCGGGTCTGTATGTGGCCTCCATAGCACTTTTACAGCGTCTGATGCGACCTTGTAGGCTTGCACAAAAGAGACGGCATTAAATGTTGGACGGGTTTTCACATGAAGCACTTTACCATGCTCAGATTCTTTACCCAAAGAAAAAGTTGTAAACGTATAGACATATTCCGTATCAGGAGATACTTGAGTGTCTACAAAGTGTGTCGCATACCGATTATTAACACTTCCGATTTGTTTAAAGCCCTGCTCTTTGTTTTGGGGAACACCCCTATAAATATTCACCCCGCGCACACGAGAATCTTCTATTTTTTGCCACTCAAAGCCAACGGTGTTCATTGTGGGAAGTGCTTTGACTTGCGTTATCGTATTCAAAGAAGCATCTTTCTCGTAAATCATCAATCCCTGAACACTGCCGCACCCGCTAAATGCCAGCAAGCCGAGCACCCAAAGCAATAGGGTTGATTTTTTCATCTATATCACCTTGATCAAAATTTTTAGACAGAAATAGCTGCATATCCTCAAACAGCGGAGCAACAAACTCCATTTTCTGTCCGCTGATAGGATGTGTGAGATATAATAAATATGCATGTAAATTAACTCGTGTTATTTTATCTCTTTTGCTCTTAAAGCCGTATAAATCATCTCCGAGTATATGTCTTCCAAGGGTATTCAAATGAACTCTTATTTGATGGGTCCTGCCCGTAAAAAGTTTTGCAGCAACAAGCTCTACATTGTGGGGCGTGGCCGCAAGTTTGATAAATGCCGTTTTCGCACTTTTTCCGGTAGGCACAACATCCATTTTGAGTCTATTTCTCAGACTGCGGCCAATGGGTTTGTCTACGATAATATTTTCTTTTAGCGGACAATCAATCAATGCCAGATAGTATCTTCCCATGCTTTTATCTTGAAGCTGGAGACTCAGTTTTTCATGGGCTTCGTTTGTTTTGGCTATCACCAAGGCACCGGTAGTTTCCTTATCGATGCGGTGGACGATACCGTGACGCTCTTCGCCGGAGATGGTCGAAAGCGAGATGCCTTTATGGATAAGCCAATCCACCAGTGTCGGCTCTTTGACTGAAGGCGCAGGATGCACCACAAGTCCGGCAGGTTTGTTGATGACCAAAATATAGGCATCTTCATAGAGTATTTCAACCTCAAAATTGACTTCTACGGTTTCTTTTTTTTGGGCTTCTTTAAATACATACGAAACCTTATCGCCCTTCTCAATTTTTGTACTTGTCTTCTTTACTGTTTTATCATTGAGCTCAACCAAACCGTCACAAATCAATTTTTCTACTTGGTTTCGACTAACTCCTAAAGCCTCAGCCAAAATCTTATCAATACGCCCAGCTTTTTCAACTGTTAGATGCTCACTGCTCACTGCTTACTGCTTATCAAAATATCGTCCCTATCCCAACGCTCCGGGTCAAGAAATGTTTCATCATGAATGTGTTTAAAGGAGGCTTGTATTTTTTTAAAAATATCTTTATTTTCTTTTTCAAGTCCTGCCAGCCATGCTTTGGTGGAAGCTCTCGCATGAGGCATTTTTACATTTTTCAACATTGCAGGACATGCCTCATCTCCTATGGTATGCAGACTGTTTTCATCTGCAAAAGCTCTTAGCTGCGTCTCTCTGACTTGTATCAAAGGACGAATAAGATGAAATCCTCTGCCTGTTTTATAGATTGGGGCCAAAGCACGCATGGTGCCATTATAAAACATATTCATAAAAAAACTCTCTACAGTATCATCAAAATGATGCCCCAAAGCCACTTTGTTAAAACCGCCCTGCTCAGCGAAACTATAGAGTGCCCCTCTTCTCATCCGTGAAAAATAGCTGCAATAAGAACTATTTTCACGAATGGTATCCTTGGAGACTTCAAAGATATTCGTATCAAATACCGTATGCTTGATGCCATACTCTTTGCAATGTGCCTCCAAATAAGTATAGTGCTCATCAGGCATTCCGTACTTTACCGTGCACGCTTCAAACTCAAAGTCAAAGGGTGCATGCTGCTGCATATGCTTAAGCGCATGCACCAAGGCTAATGAATCTTTCCCTCCGCTCAATCCTACCAACACCTTATCTCCATTGGCTATGAGTCTAAACTGGGCATTGGTTTTGCCTATAAGTTTAAGAAGCTTTTTACTCATCGTAAGGTTTTTGGATTTTGAATTATGCTTCAATCTGATCCACCATATCTAAAATAAAATCGGCACTGATTTTTGCAGAGCTCTGCAAAAAAGTATCAAAATCAAACCCTGCATCCATATCCGCACTGTCGCTAATCGCCCTTAGGATAAAAAAAGGCACATTTAATGCATTGCAAACCACTGCGACACTTGCGCCTTCCATTTCTAAAGCGCTGGCTTTAAAAGTTTCTCCTACCCACTCTTTGCGTTCAGGGTTTGCAACAAACTGATCGCCCGTAGCAATCACACCCTCTTTGAGCGTCAACCCTTTCTTTTGGGCAACTGATTTAGCGATATTTCGCAATGTCACATCCGTAGCAATACATACTTCACCCTCAGGCACATATCCATAAGGATGTCCGAATGCCGAGATATCCAGATCATGCTGACACAATCCGTCCGCAATAACCAAATCACCGATTTTCAAATCATCGCTGATTGCTCCGGCTACACCGGAAAAAAGCAATTTTTCGCAACCAAACTTTTCGATCAATATCGTTGCAGTCAAAGCAGCAAATACTTTTCCGATTTTCGAATAGGCTACCACTACCTCTTTGGTGCCGTACGATCCTTCATAATATACATTCGCACCATACGCATTCTCTTTGACATTCTCAAGTTTGGCCAAAAGCGGTTCTATCTCTTCGGGCATGGCGCCCATTATGGCAATCTTTCCCATCAAAGCTCTCTGATTGCTTCTATCGTTGCTCTCAAAGAAGCCATGTCTGAAACATTAAAGTGGGGCTTGGAAGTTGCGTTTTTGTTGAGCCCTTTAAGTACGTTGCCTTGGCCGAACTCGATATAGCAGTCCACTTCAGTATCGATATTGGCAATGCTCTGCTTGTAAAGTACCGGCTTTACCAATTGCTTAGGAAGCAATGCCAGCGCTTCTTCTTTGGTGCTGTAGGGTTTTGCCGTAACATTAGAGATAACCGGAGCGATAAAGCTGTCTTTTAGCATCTCTTTGAGTTTTGCTTCAAGCGGCACGCTGGCACTCTCAAGCAATGGACAGTGGCTGGCAACAGACATATTGAGCAGCATCGCTCTTTTTGCTTTTGCCTCTTTTAGCACATCAACAAGCTCTTCGAGATCTTTTTTAATCCCTGCGATAACGATCTGGCCCTCGGCATTATAATTCACAGCCCATACCTTCTTCCCCGCTTCTCTTTGGCATGCAGTGATCGCTTCCACCGTTGCATCATCCAGCCCAAGACTGACAAGCATACCCACATCTTGTCCGGCACACGCTTCAGCCATAAGCTTGCCACGCAGATTCACAAGCTCTACTGCATCGATCGCATCCAATGCACCTGTAGCCACCAATGCCGAAAACTCGCCCAATGAATGCCCCAAAGCCAAAACCGGCTTGATACCTGTGGCATCAGTAAAAAGTTTATGTGCGATCGCGC